>NZ_JBFTZS010000110.1:0-11383 GCF_056406675.1 Caulobacter sp. P1_B12_2
GGCGCGGGTGCGACCGGAGCCGGGGCGGGCGTCGGCGCGGGAGCCGGCGCGGGCTCAGCGGCCTTCACGGGTTCGGGCGCGGGCGTCGGGGCGGGTCTGGGAGCCGGCGCGGGGGCCGGAGCGGCTTTCGGCTTGCCCGTCAGCCAGGCGATCACGTCGTCGATAATGCTCATCGTGTTTGGCTCATCTATCAAATAGTGGGCGTTGTTGGGGTAGATCTTGAGGTCGGCGGCCGGATATTTCCGGCCGACTCGCTGCACGTCCTCGAGAGGCGTGGTGCGATCCAGGGCGCCGGCCAGGACCAGCACGGGGACGGTCACTTTCGCGGCGTCGACATGGGCGGTCCTGTTCGGATCCTTGTGCGGCCAGGCCAGGTCGGCCAGCACCTGCCCGCTGTCGTGGACCATGGTCGCATACAGCGCGTCGTGGCGCGTGGCAGGCACGGCGTTCATGACGCCGAACTTGAAGCCCGGCTTCCACATCTTGCCCGCCCTGGTCTCGGGCTTGGACTGCAGGGCCATGTTCAGGAAGGTGAAGACCGGCGAGAGCTTGGGTTTGCCGCGGGCGTCGGCCGGCGAGGCCGAGGCGAACAGCACCAGGCGATCGGCGTGACCGGCCTCGGCGATCTTCTGGGCGATCAGTCCGCCCATGGAGTGGCCGAAGACGATCGGCTTCCGGCCGTCCTCCTTGGCCAGGGCCTGCGCCAGGGCGCTCATCTCGGCGACATAGTCGGCCAGGGTCAGGCCGGCCAGGCCCGCCCGGGGGCCATCGACCGTACGCACGGCCGAGCGGATGGTCGGCGCCACGACGCGGTAGCCCTCGGCCCGCAGCCGCGCGGCCATGGGATCCCAGACGTCCCCAGCGCAACCGTAGCCGTGGATCAGCAGGATCGTGTCCGCCATTCCGTACTCCCCAGCGCGCGAGATTTCAGCCGCCGCGCGCGAACCCACCAAACGCGGAAACGACCTGTTCGTACACCGCGCGTTTGAAGGGTACGATCAGTTCGGGCGTTTCGTCGAGGGCGCCCCATTTCCAGGCATCGAACTCGACATGGGCGTCAGCCTCCAGATCGATCTCCGACTCGTCGCCGACGAAGCGGAAAGCGAACCAGACCTGCTTCTGGCCTTTGAATCCACGGGCTTTTTTCGACGACGCGAAGTCGGCGGGGAAGTCATAGATCAGCCAGCCCTCGGTGCGGCCTAAATATTCGACCGAGGTGACGCCGGTCTCTTCGGCGAGCTCGCGACGCGCCGCGGCCAGCAAATCCTCGCCGTCGTCGACGCCGCCTTGTGGAAATTGCCAGTTGTGGGGCGGCGGCTGGTTGTGTCGTTTGCCCAGCCAGACACGGCCGTCGGGGTGTAACAGCACGACGCCGACATTGGGGCGATGATCGGGGTAGAGGTCGTTTTGGCTGCGGCTCATCGCTTGGCCATGGCCGAGGCGGGGGCCAGTTGCAAGCCCCTCCCGGACAGGCCGGCGGCCCAGAGGCGCACCTGGTTGATCGTCACCGGATAGGCGAAGCCCGAGCCCAGGGCCTGGCCGCGACCGGCGGCGCCGGCCTCCAGCATCTTCAGCTGGCCGTCGATCGAGCCGGCCGCCAGTTCGTCGTCGATGATCCGGTCGGCCGAGGCGCGGGGGATCGGGCCGCCGCGCAAGCTGGCCTGGCCGTCGTCGATGAACGC
Source organism: Caulobacter sp. P1_B12_2 (assembly GCF_056406675.1). Taxonomy (NCBI): domain Bacteria; kingdom Pseudomonadati; phylum Pseudomonadota; class Alphaproteobacteria; order Caulobacterales; family Caulobacteraceae; genus Caulobacter; species Caulobacter sp. P1_B12_2. Next base: position 1,683 of record NZ_JBFTZS010000110.1, read on the forward strand.
CAGGCCTCGGGCCTTCAGCGCCAGGGTGAAGGTGGTCATCGCCGTGTCGCTGGTGACGAAACGCGAGCCCAGATAGTTGGTCAGGCCGTAATAGCCGGTGGCGCGCGACATCAGCCATTCCAGCTTGCGCACGGTGTCCTCGGGCCGATTGGCGGCGATCAGGGTGTAGGGACCCGGGTCGTTGGCGGGATAGTCGACCGGCTCCATCGGCGCTTCCAGCAGCACTTCGTGGCCGTGGCTGCGGGCCAGGTCGATCCAGCCCTGCAGGCCCTCGGCATAGGGCGCGAACGACAGGGTGATCTCGGGCGGCAGGGTCTCGATGGCCGCGCGGGTGGTCTGGGGGTTCAGGCCCAGGCCGCCGATGACCAGGGCCACCTTGGGGCGGCCGTCGGCGGTGAACGGGCGGGCATAGGCCTCGGCGGCCGTGCGGCCGTCGGCGGCGATCACCGGCAGCAGGCCGCCGCCGGGACCGGGGGCGGTGAGGCCGGCGATCGGCCCGGCCGGCAGCGGACCGGTGGTCGAGGCGGCGGGCGGGGGCGTGGCGATCGCGCCGGCCTCGGCCGCGTCGGCGGGGTCGGCGTGGTTCAGGAACGGCAGGTTGGACAGGTCCAGGGCGCCCGGCAGCAGCGGCGCCTCATGGTCGCCCTCGGCGACCAGGGCCTCGCGCCAGCCCGCGGGGACGTTGGTGGTCGTTCCGATCTTCTCGAGGGCGACCCGCACCAGCGGCGAGCCCTTGTTGGGATCGCCGGTCACCAGCACCAGCAGGGCCAGGCTCAGCAGGAACAGGAAGGCCGCGGCGCCGGCTCCGATGAACGGATTGGCGGCGGCCGCCAGGATTTTGGCGCGCAGGTCGCCCGCGTCCGACCCGTCTGAGACGAGCGACGGCGCGCTATAGGCGGGCTTGCGGGAAAACGACACGGCCATGGGGCGAACCTAGGCGGCGAGCTTCGAACATATGGTTAACGAAGGGTGCGACGGAATGTGCCGGAGGGATGGGAGATCGCGCATGGGTGATCTTGGACCTGATCCAGGCCATGCTGGATCTCGTTCAAACTCGGGGGCTGTCTTGCGTGTTCATGACCACTGCTGGACCAAGGGTTTGACCCTCGTCGTCCTCGTGACATGTCTCGCGGGATGCGTCGCGGAGGCGCCGAAGCCGGTGAACCGCTTGCATGGCTGGTGCGCCGCCAAGTCGCCGCGTGTCGAGATCCAACTCGCGGGCCCCGAAGGCGTCCGAGTCGTCGACGGGGAGGTCGCGGCGCGTTTCTATCCGGACCGCGCCAACCGCATGAACAAGTTCGGATCGGCCGTCGTCAGCTGCCGGTACGCCGCGCGCCAACCCGCCGAGTGCGCCGTCGTGCAGGAAGACGGCGACTACGGTTTTGGGCTTAGCGCCGAGCGCGTGGCGATGAAATTCCCCGCCGCCGACGCGCCAGGATGGACTGGTCCGCGTGCGAGTGCGTTTTGTGATGCTCGAACCGGGCCACGGCGAGACCACGGCCAATTGCGAAGACCTGCCGCCGCGCCCACCGTTCACCGACGCGGCCGGATAGGTCGCCCCCTCCCGCCGGGAAAGGGCGCCTGAGCTCTACTTCTTCTCGACCGGCGGACCCTTGCCGGCCGCGGCGGCGGCTTTCGCCGTGACCTCGGCGATCTTGGCCTGGGGCTTGGGCAGTTTCGGCACGGCCTGGACCGACCCGGCCTTCAGCACGGCGATGGCGCGATCGAGCTGGAAGTCGCCCTTCTTGTCGTCGAAGCCGGCAGGCGGCGCTTCGGCGGGCGTGTGGACGCCCTGACGGCTCTTGCCCTCGTCGGCGTTGAGCGCGTTCTTGAAGCTGGCCTCGCTGAACCACACGCGGTTGGCGATGTCCTGAGCCTGGTCCTTGGTCTGGGCCACTTCCAGGTCGGGCGCGATGCCGGTCTTCTGGATCGAGCGGCCCGACGGCGTGAAGTAGCGGGCCGTGGTCAGCTTCAGGGCGCCGTCGGCGCCGCCGCGCAGCGGGATCACGGTCTGCACCGAGCCCTTGCCGAAGCTGGTGATGCCCACCAGCTCGGCGCGATGACGATCCTGCAGAGCGCCGGCGACGATTTCGGCCGCCGAGGCCGAGCCCTGGTTGATCAGCACCACCACCGGCAGGCCGTTCAGCAGGTCGCCGGGCTTGGCGTTGTAGCGCTGGATGTCGCGCGGATCGCGGCCGCGCTGGCTGACCACCTCGCCGCCGTCCAGGAACACGTCCGAGACGCCCACGGCCTGGTCGAGCAGGCCGCCGGGATTGTTGCGCAAGTCGAAGATCAGCCCCTTCATGTTGGGGTTCTTGGCCTTCAGGTCGGTGATCGCCGTGGTCAGGGCGTCGGTGGCCTTCTCGTTGAAGCCGGGCAGGCGGACATAGCCGTAGTCGCCTTCCATGCGGGCGATGGCGGCCTTGGGCTTGATGATCTCGCGGGTCAGCTTGACGTCGAACGGATCGGTCTTGTCGCGGGCGATGGTCAGGGTGACGACCTCGCCGGACGGGCCGCGCATCTGCTTGACCGCCTCGTTGACGGTCAGGCCCAGCACCGACTGGCCGTTGACGGCGGTGATGTAGTCGCCGGCCTGGATGCCGGCGCGCGAGGCGGGCGTACCGTCCATCGGCGAGATCACCTTGACCACGCCGTCTTCGCTGGTGACCTCGATGCCCAGCCCGCCGTATTCGCCGCGGGTGGTGTCCTGCATGTCCTCGAAGCTGTCGGGCGACAGATAGCCCGAATGCGGGTCGAGGCTGGTCAGCATGCCGTCCAGCGCCGCCTCGATCAGCTTCTTGTTGTCGACCTCGGAGACGTACTGGGCGTCGACCGTCTGCAGGACGTCGCCGAACAGTTCGAGCATCTTGTAGGTCTGGCCCTTGGTCGCGCTGGTCGCCTGGGCGATGGGGCTGACATAGGCCATGGTCCCCGCGCCGAGGACAAAGGCCGAAACACCGATGAGCAGATACTTGCGCATGTGGCCTGGAAGGCTCCCTGACGACGCCAAGCGTCGCATTAAAACTTGTCGGTCAATCCGTTAGTGGGACCAACCCTTGTTCATTTGACGGCCATCATCGCTGAAAAAGCCGTTTACCGCGATCCCCTAACGAGAACCTTGTTTCAACCAACGCTCCGGATCGACCGGGGCGCCGTCTTCCCTGACCTCGAAATAGAGTTCTGGTTCGTCGGAACCATGGCTGGCCATCCGGCCAACCGTCGCGCCCGGTGCGACAGATTGTCCGGGTCCGACGGAAACCTCGTCCATTCCCGCCAGCACCAGATGGTAGGCGCCCTGGGCGCGCAGGATCAAGACCGTGCCCCAGCCGCTCAGCGGTCGGGCGTATTCGACCACGGCGGCGGCGGGACTGGCCACCACATGACCTTTTTCCGTGCGGATCGTCAGGCCGGTGGCGCGACCTCCGGCCGGCATGGTCTGGCCGAACCGCCGGATCAGCGGCCCGGGCGCCGGGGCGTTCAGCTTCAGCGGGCCGGTGGCGGGCTTGGGCGACAGGGCGTCGGTCAGGGCGCCCAGCGTGCCCTGGTCGTCGCCGCCGGTCATCGCCTCCTGGGCGTAGGCGCGCTCCAACTGCGTTTTCTCGACAATCATCCGCTCCAGCTCGCCCCGGCGGTCGGCGACCAGGCTTTCGGCGGTGAACAGCTGCTCGGAGGCGGCGGCGGCCTCGCGGCGCAGGGCCGAGACGGCGCGGGCCTGGCGGGCGTAGCCGTCGGCGCGGGCCTGCAGCTCCGGCGTCATGGCGCGGATCAGGATCGCGGCCCGCACCGCGTCGCGGGCGTCGGCGGGGCTGACCAGCAGGGCGGGCGGCGGGTCGCGGCGGAAGAGCTGCAGGGCGCTCAGCAGCCGGGCCAACTGGCCCCGGTCGCGGCCCAGCTCGGCCGTCAGGGCCGACTCGCGCTGGTGCAGGGCTTCCAGCCGGGCGCGCTTGAGGTCGACGTCGTCGCCGGCGTCGACCCGCTGGCGGCCCAGGGCGTCCAGCTCGCCGCGCAGGTCGACGATCTCGCGGCGGGTGTCGGCGGCGGCCTGCTCGTCGCGGGTCTTCTGGCTGGAGGGGGTCTTCTGGCTGATCGGCCCGCGCTGACCGACCTGGGCCGCGACAAGGCCGCCGACGCCCAGCAGGGCGACCAGCAGGCTGGCGGTGATCAGGACAACGCGACGCGACATGGATCGATGAATAGACCTAATCGCGGTGATAGGGCGAGCCCGCCAGGATGGTCACCGCGCGATAGATCTGTTCGGCCAGCATCGCCCGGGCCAGGGCGTGCGGCCAGGTCTGGGGGCCGAAGGCCAGCATCTCGTTGGCCGTGGCCAGGATCGAAGGATCCAGGCCGTCGGCGCCGCCGATCAGGAACACGACCTTGCGGTGGCCGTCGTCGCGCAGCCGGCCCACGTGCTCGGCGAAGGCCCGACTGGGCCGCACCTTGCCGTGCTCGTCACAGGCGACGACATAGGCGCCCTCCAGGTGCGGGCGCAGCACCTCGGCCTCGGCGGCCTTGCCGGGCTTGCGGGCCTCGACCTCGACGATCTCGACTGGGCCGAGCGCCAGGGCGCGGCCGGACGCGGTGGCCCGGGACGCGTAGTCCACGGCCAGCTGCGCCTCGATCAAGCGGCCGAGCTTTCCGACGGTGAGGATTGTGATCTTCATCACGCTTCCAAGGCGCTTCCAGACAGAATGGCGCGGCCTAGCGTCCCCCGGCCGAGCCGGGGGAGACGAAGCGGATTAGTTCGAGGCCATCCGGTGCGGCGCGTCGACGGCCCAGATCTTCTCGATGTTGTAGAACGAGCGGACTTCGGGGCGGAACAGGTGGACCACCACGTCGCCGGCGTCGATCAGCACCCAGTCGCAGTGCGGCAGGCCTTCGACCCGCGCCTTGCCGAAGCCGCTCTCCTTGAGCGCCCGGATGATGTGATCGGCCAGGGCGCCGACGTGACGGTGCGAACGGCCGGACGCCACGATCAGGCTGTCGGCGACCGAGCTCTTGTCCGTCAGGTCGATGTGGACGATGTCCTGGGCCTTGTCGTCGTCGAGACGCGACAGGATCAGGGTTTCGAGCGCCTTGATACTAACGTCCAGGGCGGTCTCTTGAGTCGAGGTCTCGGGGGAAACCGTTCCCTCGTGCGCACTTGGCGCGGGGTCGCTACGCAGCGGAAATGCTCCTTGATGGGGTTCGCGCAATCGCTCCCATAGCATGGATGACTCGAAAAGATGAGGGGGAACGTGCTCGCGGGGAATTCGGCGGCCGGGGTGTGTCGTTCGGGACGGTCCTTGACCGCGGCGCGGATCGCATCGAAGCTCTTATAAAATGGGATCAAATCCCACATTGTATAATCCGCGCTCGGAGAGACGCGGATCGGAGGGACGAGGATGCGCCAGATGATCGACCGACGCGCCCTGGGGACCAGCCTGCTGGCCCTGCCGCTGGCGGCGGCCGGACCGGCGCCCGCCGTAGCCAAGGGCGCGCGCCCGGGGCCGTTCCTGATCGGCGCCGACATCACCTGGGTCCCACAGGACGAAGCCGACGGCGCGACCTATTACGCGGCCGGTCGCCGGCAGGACATCCTGGCCATCCTGAGCCAGGCGGGGTTCAACGCCGTGAAGCTGCGCGTGTTCGTCAATCCCGAGAACGGCTATTCGCGCCGTCGTCCCGTCGATCCCTGGGGCGGGCTGGAGCAGACGGTGCGCATGGCCAGGCGGGTCAAGGCCGCAGGCATGCACCTGACCATCAGCTTCCACTACAGCGACGACTGGGCCGACCCCCAGAAGCAGGGAAAGCCGGCGGCCTGGGCGGCCCTGTCCCTGCCGGATCTGGCCGAGGCGGTGCGGGCCCATACGCGCCGGGTGCTGGCGACGCTCGACAAGGCCGGGGCGCCCGCCGACATGGTGATCGTCGGCAACGAGATCACCTTCGGCCTGCTGTGGCCCGACGGCCGCGTGCCGGCCGCCGCCACGACCGGTAATCCCGCTACCGACGCCGTCCACCTGCACGTCCAGGGCGCGGGCGGCTGGGACCAGATGGCCGTTCTGCTGAAGGCCGGCCTGGCCGGGGCCCGCGAGGCCGCGCCCCAGGCCAAGGCCGCCCTGCACAACCATCTGGGCCGCCACTGGGCCATCGTCGAGGGCTGGATGGACAACCTGCTGAGCCGGGGCGTGGTCTTCGACGCCACCGGTTTCTCCTGCTACCAGCAGGCTGCCGAGGGTGACTGGGAGCGGACCTTCACGAACTTCGCCCGCCGCTATCCCGACCACGGGCTGTTCGTGGCCGAGTATTCCAGCCGCAAGCGCTATGTGAACGACCTGGTGCACGCCGTGCCCGGAAAGCGCGGCTGGGGCGGCTTCATCTGGGAGCCGACCCGTCACCAGGAGGCGCTGTTCGACCAGGATGGACGCAACGCCGGCGAAGGCCCTCGCCCGAACCTTCTGTCACAGGGCGTCAACGCCGCCGAGGCGCCGGGCGCGACGATCCCGGGCGCGGCCGTCCAGCCGTCGCCGCCACCCGAGCCCGAGCACCACGGCGGTCGCTACGACGCCAACGCGTTGATGGACCTCTATCCGGCGATGGCGCGGGACTACAGGCGCTAGGCCGCTGGAGCGTCCTGCAGGAAGGTCTCGCTGTGGGCGTGGCAGGCCCAGCCGTCGCTGTCGCGGATCCAGGTCGAGCTGTCGGCCGCGTGCAGCTCCTGGGTCTTGCCGTTCATCTTGACCTTCTGGCGCACGGTATAGGCGATGATCGCCACGTCGGGCGCGGGGGTCGAGACCTCGACGTCGTCGAAGCTGTAGGACTCCAGAGACCAGTCGCCCTCTTCGGTCATCTTGCCCATCTTGTCCCGGGCGATGCTCATGACGCCCCGCGCGCCCGTCACCAGGCTGGTCTTGCCAGAGAGCTTGGCGGTCTTGTCGCCGTCCTTGGCCTTCATCGCGTTCCAGTAGGACGTCTCGAGAGCGATGATCTCGTTCTTGGTCGGCTTGGCGTGGGTCGCCATGGCGATCTCCTTTCGCGTTGCGTCGACAAGGAACGCCCTGCCGACCGAAAGGAGCCCGTTTCTGCCTAGCCCTTGGTCTGCCGCTTCCGCAGGGCCGTCGACGAGGCGAAGTTCAGCGGGCCGGTCAGGTAGACCCAGGCGGGCGCGGTCGCGTCGGCCAGGATGGAGGCCTCGCTGGCCGGGCGACGCGCCCAGGCGAAGCGGCGGGCGGCGGGCGAGGTGCGGGCTTTCAGGGCCGCCCAGGGCCGCGAGATCACCGCCACGGGCACTTCGCGCATGATCTGGGTCCAGCCCCGCCAGCGGTGGAAGGTGGCCAGGCTGTCGGCCCCCATGATCCAGACGAACTTGACGCCCGGATAGCGGGCCCGCAGCACCCGCAGGGTGTCGATCGTATATTGCGAGCCCAGCCGCGTCTCGGCGTCAGAGACGATCATCGCGCTGCCCCGCGCCCACTGCCGGGCCCCGGCCAGGCGCTCGGCCAGGGGGCGGGTTTCGTGCGACGACTTCAACGGGTTCTGCGGCGAGACCAGCCAGATCACCTTGTCCAGCTCCAGGCGTCGAAGCGCCGTCTCGGCGACGTGGGCGTGGCCCTCGTGCGCCGGGTTGAAGCTGCCGCCGAACAACCCGACGCGCATGCCCGGTTCCAGATGGAACCCAAGACGCTGCGCGGCGGGCCGGCCGGCCTCAGGGACGAGTCTGGCCGGTCCCGCGAACCACATACTTGAATGTCGTCAGTTGCTCGGCCCCGACCGGACCGCGGGCATGAAGTTTGTCGGTGGCGATGCCGATCTCGGCCCCGAAGCCGAACTCGCCGCCGTCGGCGAACTGGGTCGAGGCGTTGACCAGCACGATGGCGCTGTCGACCAGGGCCACGAACCGCTCGGCCGCCGCCGGGTCCTGCGTGAGGATCGCGTCGGTGTGGCCCGAGCCGTAGGCGGCGATGTGGGCGGCCGCGCCCTCCACCCCGTCGACCACGGCCACCGAGATCACCGGCGCCAGATATTCGGTCGACCAGTCGGCCTCGACTGCGGGCTTCATGGTGGGCTCGATGGCCCGCGAGGGACCGTCGCCGCGCAGCTCGCAGCCGGCCTTGATCAGGGCGTCGGCGATCGGCGGCAGCAGCCGATCGGCCGCCGCGCGGTCAACGAGCAGCGTCTCGGCCGAGCCGCACACCGACACGCGGCGCATCTTGGCGTTCAGCACGATCTCGACGGCTTGCTTGGGGTCGGCGGCCGCATGGACGAACACGTGGTTCAGGCCTTCCAGATGGCCCAGCACCGCGACCCGCGCTTCCTTCTGGACCCGCGCCACCAGGGTCTTGCCGCCCCGGGGGATGATCAGGTCGATGGTGCGGTCCAGGCCGCCCAGGATGTAGCCGACGGCGTCGCGGTCGGTGGTGCGGACCATCTGCACGGCGTCGGTCGAGATCCCGGCCGCCTTCAGCCCCTTGGTCACGGCCGCGTGGATGGCGAGGTTGGAGTGGATGCACTCCGAGCCGCCGCGCAGGATCACCGCGTTGCCCGAGCGCACGCAAAGCGCCGCCGCGTCGGCGCCGACATTGGGCCGGCTCTCGAAGATCATGGCGATCACGCCGATGGGCGTGCGCACCCGGGCGATGTCCAGGCCGTTGGGACGCGTCCAGCGGGCGGTCTCGACGCCCAGCGGGTCGGGGATGGCGGCCACGGCCTCGACGCCGGCGGCCACGCCTTCCAGGCGCTCGGCGTTCAGCATCAGCCGCTCGACCATCGGCGCGGTCAGGCCGCCGGCTCCGGCCTTGTCGAGGTCACGGGCGTTCGCGGCCAGGATGGCGGGGGCGTCGGCGCGGATGGCGGCGGCCATGGCGTGCAGGGCGGCGGTGCGCTGGGCTGGCGTGGCCACGCGCAGGGCCTGCGCCCCTTGCCGAGCCGCCTGCCCCATCGCCGTCATCGTCGCCTGCAAGCTCATGCCCGCGTCGTCCATCGCTTCATCCGATCCCGGATATGCTCAGAGTGAGGCTTACCTAGGCGCTTTGGGGCGGCGGGGGAATGGGGAAAGGATGAGCGGGGTGTTAGCGGGGCTGTTGGGAAGATCCAGGTCGGTGGTCCCCTGGGTTGAGCGGGCAAGGTCCGTCAACGAGGTCGACGAATTCAAGCGATCCGATTCTGTATCGCCCGCCGAGGGCGTTCGGCTGGGTTGACCGGAAAGTGTGCGGCTTCACCTTCAGAACCATGCATTGGGACGGTTGGGCGTTCCTGGATGCGCGATCGAGAGCCCGATCGAACGCGCGCCGCCTCTCGACAGGCTTGGGTCCTTTGTCAGGAACTTCCGGAAGGTCGAGGTTCATGACATCGTTGCAGAAGTCGGGACAGGCAAGATTTCGCACGTACGCTCCTTCAATCGACCACCTTACGTCAGCCTTTAAGGTAAGGGTTCCAAGAGCCACCGGCGGTGCTTCCCATCGCGCCTGGACGAGCTCTCTCACCGTATGCACCCTCGTGGGCTCCCCAGCGCGGCAACCCGCGAGGCTTAAGCCAAGGCAAGCGGCCAACAGCATTCGATAGCCGCGCGGCGTTGGCATAGGATTAGTCTCCCCCTCACGGCTTGTGGCTGACCCCATCCGCCCCGGATGGGGCCGCACCTTAAAGCCTTGGTGGATCGGAGCTCTGGCGTCTGGCCGTGTCAAGGACGGCGCGGCGCGGCCGGCCGGAGGCCGGTCCTTGAC
>NZ_JBFTZS010000111.1:0-28725 GCF_056406675.1 Caulobacter sp. P1_B12_2
GGCCTCCCTTGGGAGCGTCAACACGATCAGCTGGGCGCCGGGCGCGGTCTAGGCGCTAGGCCCCCACCACCGTCATCGCCGCGAAGTCGACGATCATCGGCGCGATCCCCAGCGCCGCCAGGAACCGGCGCAAGCCGTCCTGCGAGACGGCCGCGGTGGCGTCGTTGGCCAGCGGATGGAAGTTGACCGGATCGGCCTTGGCCAGGGCGGCGTCGAGCACGAAACGCACGCGATGCTCGACGTCGTTGATCAGGCCGAAGGCGGTGACCGAGCCCGGGGTCACGCCCAGGGTCTCGAGCATCAGCTCGGCGCTGCCGAACGACAGCCGGGCCGAGCCGATCACCATGTGCAGGCGCTTGAGGTCGATCGCCGTCTCGCCCAGGGCCGAGATCAGCCACAGCTGGCCCTTGGCGTCCTTGAGGAACAGGTTCTTGGTGTGGCCGCCGGGCAGGGCCGCCTTGATCTCCAGCCCCTCCTCCACCCGGAACACCGGCGGGTGGTCGAGCGTGGAATGGGCGACGCCGTGGGCGTCGAGGAAGGCGAACAGGTCGGCGCGGGTCTTCATATGGGACTTCCTAGCCGAGCCCGCCGCCGCTAGACCAGACTCAAGACCGGATCAGGGAAGAAGAGAGCGGCATGGAACTGGAGTGCTACCCCACCGAGAACCGCCCGCCCGAGATCGTTCCAGGACGGCCGCAGCGGGCCTGGATGGACCACTTCGCCGACCGCCATCCCTATCGCTGCCTGCCCCTGACCATGGCCAACACCACCGGCTGGGAGATCCTGTGCCCGGTCGGCTTCACGGCCACCTGGGACGGCGGGGCGCACCAGAACTGCATCACCTTCAAGGCCGACCACCCGCATCCGGGCTTCGACGATTTCGTCAAATCGCACTTCTCGCGCGGCACGGTCACCTTCCACACCGGCTACCTGTTCAAGACCCCGCCGGGCTGGTCGATCTGGACCATGGGTCCGCCCAACCACATCAAGGACGGGATCCAGCCGCTGGCGGGGCTGGTCGAGACCGACTGGCTGCCCTTCCCCTTCACGATGAACTGGCTGTTCACCCGCCCGGGCACGGTGCGCTTCGAAAAGGGCGAGCCGTTCTGCTTCTTCATGATGATCCAGGACAAGCCCCTGGAGCAGGTGCAGCCGGTGATCCGGTCGATGAACTCCAACCCGGAAATGCGCAAGCAGTACGACGCCTGGGCCGCCCAGCGCGGCGAGTTCAACGCCCGGATCTTCAAGCGCGAACCCGAGGCGATGAAGGAAGCGTGGCAGCGCTTCTACTTCAAGGGCGAATACCCCGAAGAGGTCGAAGCCCCCGCCCCGGCGGCCCACGTCAACAAGCGCCGGCTCAAGGCGCCGAAGCTGGGGAGCTGAGGCGTGCGCTTGGAGCGTTACGGTCTTCTGGCGGCCGGCATCCTCGCGCTCGCCGTCATGGCCGTGTTTGTGGCTACGCCGATCGCCTGGATCGGTGCGGGACGACCCGACGAAAGCTATCCGGAGCTCCTGTACGCGGGTCTGGGCCTGCCCACGGCGCTGATCGCGATCGTCGCCGGGGCGTTGTTCGCCAAGCTCTCTTCTTCGCGGCCAAAGGGGGCGTTGGTCCCGCTTCAGGCGACCGCGTCCTGCGCGATCCTGATCTGCGGCTGGCTAGTCATGGCCGGGCTGGGGCCGGACAGTCCGGCTTTCGACGCCTTTGTCGGCCCCAGCCTCAACGCGCTCTTCTCGTTCGGCCTGCCCGCCCTTGTCGTCGCCCTCATCGTGTCCGTGCAGATCGCGGCTCGACCTTCAGCGGCGACAAACGCGCCACACGCCTAAACCTGTCATCCGGGCCGTAGCGAAGCGAAGAGCCGGGACCGACGCCTGAGCGCGGCGCTTGTGGCGGTCCCGGATCGGCGCGCTGCGCGCTTGTCCGGGATGACAACCGTTGGAAGGAGATCACTTCAGCGCATACGCAATCACCTGGTCCCCGATCGGCGTCTCCATGAAGTGGTGGCCGCCGGTCATGATGACCACGTACTGCTTGCCGCCGACCTCGTAGGTCATGGGGGTGGCCTGGCCGCCGGCCGGCAGGACGTCCTGCCAGACGGTCTTGCCAGTCTTCAGGTCGATGGCGCGGATCAGGTTGTCGGTGGCGGCCGCCACGAACACCAGGCCGCCGGCCGTGACCACCGCCCCGCCGTTGTTGGGCGTGCCGATCGACACCGGCAGGTGCGAGGGGATGCCGAACGGGCCGTTGGTGCGAGCCGTGCCGAACGGGCGGTCCCAGAGCGTCTTGCCGGTGCGCAGATCGATGGCGCGGATGCCGCCATACGGGGGCTCCTTGCACAGCAGGCCGGTCATCGGCAGGCGCCAGCCGGCGTTGACGTCGATGGCGTAGGGCGTGCCGACCTGCGGGTCGCCCGCGCCTTCCGCGCCCTTCTTCATCGAGCCGCCGCGGGCGTCGCCGCGCGGGGTCCAGCCCCTGGCGTCGGCCTCCTTGCGGGGGACCAGGCGGTTGTAGTTGGGCATGTCGTTGTAGTTGGCGACGATCACGCCGCGGCTGGGATCGACGGCCACGCCGCCCCAGTCCGAACCGCCGTTGTAGCCGGGATATTCGATGTAGCGGCGGTCGGCGACCGGCGGGGTGAAGAAGCCGTCGTACTTGGCGCGCTTGAACTGGATGCGGCAGATCATCTGGTCGATCGGCGACATGCCCCACATCTGCTTCTCGGTCAGGTCGGGCTTGCGCAGGCTGTGATACAGCGAGAACGGCTGGGTCGGGGTGCGTTGCTGCGGCTCCAGACCGCCCTGCGGCACGGCGCGTTCCTGCACGCCGGTCAGCGGTTGGCCGGTGCGGCGGTCCAGGACGAAGATGTCGCCGCGCTTGCTGGGCAGCACCACTGCCGGCACCGGGCCGCCGGCGGTCGGGAAATCGACCAGCGTGCCCTGCGAGCCCAGGTCGTAGTCCCAGACGTCGTTGTGCACGGTCTGGAAGCTCCAGCGCGGCTTGCCTGTCGTCACGTCCAGGGCGACCAGCGAGGTCGAGTACTGCTTTTCCAACGGCGTGCGGCTGGAGCTCCAGTAGTCGGCCGCGCTGACGCCCAGCGGCAGATAGACCAGGCCCAGGGCCTCGTCCCCGGTGGCCGTGGTCCACATGTTGGGCGTGCCCTTGGTGTAGGTCTGGCCCTCGGGCGGCAGGGTCATGATGTCCGGGCGGGTCATGTCCCAGGCCCAGCGCAGGGCGCCGGTGACGGCGTCATAGCCCTGGATCGTCCCCGACGGCGCGTCGCGCCGCTGGCCGTCCAGCACCTGGTGGCCGGTGACGATCACCCCGCGCACGATCGTCGGGGCCGAGGTGATCGACAACATGCCGGGGGCAGAGGGGCCCATGCCGACGGCGGTCGAGACCTGGCCGTTCGTCCCGAAGCCGGCGCACGGCACGCCGGTCCTGGCGTCGACGGCGATCAGCCGGGCGTCCAGCGTGCCCTCGACGATCCGCGTGGCGCAGGCCTGGGCCGGATCGGCGCCGGGCACGGCGTAGTAGGACACGCCCCGGCAGGCGGCGGTGTAGGGGATGGCCTCGTCCTTCACCTTGGGGTCGTAGCGCCAGCGGGTCTGGCCGGTGGCCGCATCGATGGCGATCATGATGTTCTTGGGCGTGCAGACATAGAGATTGCCGCCCACCTTCAGCGGCGTGTTCTCGGCGCCGTACTTGCCGTCGGCGGCGGCGCTGGGCATGTCGCCGGTGCGGATCATCCAGACCCGCTCCAGGTTCCTGGCGTTGCCGGCGTTCAGCTGGGTCAGGGGCGAATAGCGCTGGCCGGCATAGGTGCCGCCATAGGCCGGCCAGTCGGCGCCGACCCGCATCAGGGACGGGTCGTTGTCGGTCATGGCGGCGATGGCGGGCAGCGGTCCGTCGACCTTGGCCTTGTTGGCTCCGGCCACCACCACGCCRCCGACCAGCAGGAACACCGCCAGGGCCGCGAAGCCGACCAGCGACTTGCGACGACCGGTCGGGCCAGGATCGACCACCGGCCAGGCGGCCAAGACCAGCACCAGCAGCACGGTCGGGGCGATGATGCGGGGCACCAGCGCCCAGCCGTTCAGCCCGACCTCCCACAGCGCCCACAGCACGGTGGCGACGAACACCCCGACATAGATCCAGGCGCCCAGGGCGCGTCGTCGGGTCAGCAGGACGCCGGAGACCAGCAGGCCCAGGCCCGCCAGCACGTAGTAGGGCGAACCGCCCAGCACGGTCAGCCAGGCGCCGCCGACCGTCAGGGTCAGACCGATCACGGCCAGGACGACGCCCAGGAGCATGACGGCCCAGCCGCCCACGCCCTTCCGTGAAGATGCCAGGGACGCCATCGCCATGCTCCGAGCTGAACCGTCGTACGGAGACTGAACATGTTCGACGAGCCATCAGTTCCTCGTTTCGGGACCGATTACGGAGGAAACGGCGGCGGGTGGCGGGATGCTCTGCTTGACAGAGTAGAATTCCCTGTCACTCTGCATCACAGAGCGCTCTGAGCGCGAACTTCAATGGAGGGTGCGATGGGCATTTCCAGGAACGAGGCGGCGTCCGCGCTGACCGACATCGAGAATACGGCGGGACGCAGCCGCCTGTTGAAGGGCTATCACGCGTCCGGACCGATCCTGATGGTCTGGGGCGTCATCTGGGCCCTGGGCTATTCGGGGATGGGCCTGCTGCCGGCCGAGCAATGGGGCCTGATCTGGCTGGTGCTGGACGTGGTCGGCGTCGCGGCGACCCTGTTCCTCAGCCGAACCGGCAAGGGCGCGGCCAAGACCGGGCACGGCTGGAAGATCGGGGCCGGGGTCTTCGCGGTGCTGGCCTTCTACGCGGCGACCTTCGCGCTGTTTCGCCCCGCCTCGATCGACGCCGCGATCGCCTATCCGGGCGTGGTGACGGGCCTGGTCTACGCCTTGCTCGGCGTCGCCTTCTGGCCGCGCTATCTGTGGATCGGCGCGGCGGTGTTCGCCGCCAGCCTGGTCGGCTACTTCTTCTTCCAGCCCTGGCTGGCCTTCTGGATGGCGGCGGTCGGCGGCGGCGGGCTGATCGTGGCCGGCCTGTGGCTGCGGAGGGCGTGAGCGTGGCGGAGCTGGACGAACTGATCCATCAGCCTCTGCGGCTGAAGATCATGGCCGCGCTGCACGCCGAGCGCGACGCCGACCCGCTGGAGTTCTCGCGCCTCAAGGCCGTGACCCAGGCGACCGACGGCAATCTGGGCAGCCATCTCGCGACCCTGGAAAAGGCCGGYTATGTCGCCATCGCCAAGGACTTCGTCGGCAAGAAGCCCCGCACCCGCGTGTCCCTGACCCCCGTCGGCCGCAAGGCGTTTCGCCGCCATGTCGACTATCTGCGCGCCGTGGTCGAGGGCGTCGACGGGGATTGATCGAACACCTCCCCCGCCCCCTCCCCCCGTGGGAGGGGGTTCTTTTTGCTAGACCGCCTTGACCGCCGAGACGATCGACTTGACCACCTTCTTGACCAGGGCCGGGTCGTCGCCCTCGGCCATGATGCGGATCAGGGGCTCGGTGCCGGACGGGCGGACCACGATGCGGCCCGAGCCGTTCAGCTGGCTCTCGCCGTCGGCGATGGCCTCCTTGACGGTCTTGTGCTCCAGCGGCTTTCCGCCGGCGAAGCGGACGTTTTCCAGCAGCTGCGGCACCGGCTCGAACTGACGGCCCAGGGCGCTCATCGGCAGCCCGGTCTCGATCATCACCGCCACCACCTGCAGGGCCGCGATCAGGCCGTCGCCCGTGGTCGAGAAGTCCGACAGGATCACGTGGCCCGACTGCTCGCCGCCCAGGTTGAAGCCGCCTTCGCGCATCCGGGCCATCACGTAGCGGTCGCCGACGCTGGTGCGCTCCAGGGTCAGGCCGTTGTCGCTCATCAGCCGCTCGAGGCCGAGATTGGACATCACGGTGGCCACCACGCCGCCGGCGTTCAGCTTGCCGGCCTTGGCGAAGGCCAGGGCGATGATCGCCATGATCTGGTCGCCGTCGACCACCACGCCCTTTTCGTCGCAGATCACCAGCCGGTCGGCGTCGCCGTCCAGGGCGATGCCGATATCGGCGCGGTACTCGCGCACCAGCTTGGCCATGGCGTCGGGGTGGGTCGAGCCGCACTCGGCGTTGATGTTGGTCCCGTCCGGGGCGACCCCGATCTCGATCACCTCGGCGCCCAGTTCGTAGAGGGCGGTGGGTGCGACCCGATAGGCCGCGCCGTTGGCGCAATCGATGACGATCCGCAGGCCCGACAGGGACAGGTGGCGCGGGAAGGTCGCCTTGACGATCTCGACATAGCGGGCCTGGGCGTCGTCGATGCGCTTGACCCGGCCCAGGTCGCGAGGCTCGGCCAGGCGCTGCTGCAAGCCCTCGTCCATCAGGGCCTCGATCTTCAGCTCCTGGTCGTCCGACAGCTTGTAGCCGTCGGGGCCGAACAGCTTGATGCCGTTGTCGGCGAAGTCGTTGTGGCTGGCGCTGATCATCACGCCCAGGTCGGCCCGCATCGAGCGGGTCATCATCGCCACGGCGGGGGTCGGCAGCGGGCCGAACAGGCGCACGTCCATGCCGACGCTGGCGAAGCCGGCGACCAGCGCCGGCTCGATCATGTAGCCAGACAGCCGGGTGTCCTTGCCGATCACCACCAGGTGGCGGCGGTCGTCCTGCGAGCGGAACAGCTTGCCGGCGGCGAGGCCGACGCGCAGGGCGACCTCGGCGGTCATCGGGTGCTGGTTGGCCTGGCCGCGGATGCCGTCGGTGCCGAAATAGGCGCGCTTGCTCATGGTCGTCTTCTGGTCTCGTCTGTCAGCCTTTCGAATCACGCAACGATCCGAAATGCAGATTTACACAAAGAGGCGAGCGCGAGTGCTAAAGCCCCGCCTCGAAACACCTCGCGCGGGTAGCAATAGCCGCCGCGGCGACGTTCTACAAAGGATCTCGGCCCATGTGCGGCATCATTGGCATTGTCGGAACCCAGTCCGTCTCGGAACGCCTGGTCGACAGCCTCAAGCGTCTTGAATACCGGGGCTACGACTCCGCCGGCGTCGCCGCCGTCGTCAGCGGTCCCGAGGGCAATCGGGTCGAGCGCCGGCGCGCCCAGGGCAAGATCAAGAATCTCGAAGCCGTGCTGGCCGACCAGCCCCTGTCCGCCCAGAACGGCATCGGCCACGTCCGCTGGGCCACCCACGGCGCGCCGAACGTCAAGAACGCCCACCCCCACACCGCCGGCCGCGTCACCCTGGTGCACAACGGCATCATCGAGAACTTCGCCGAGCTGAAGGCCGAGCTGGCCGCCGCCGGCCGCGTCTTCGAGAGCGACACCGACACCGAGGTCATCGCCCAGCTGATCGACGCCGAACTGGCCACCGGCCTGGCGCCGCTGGACGCCTTCAAGGCCAGCCTGGACCGCCTGACCGGCGCCTACGCCCTGGCGGTGCTGATCGAAGGCGCCGACAACCTGATCCTGGGCGCCCGGCGCGGCAGCCCGCTGGTGGTCGGCGAAGGCCAGGGCGAGATGTTCCTGGGCTCCGACGCCCTGGCCGTCGGCCCCTTCACCAACCGGGTGATCTATCTGGAAGAGGGCGACTACGTGGCCATCGACCACGACAGCGCGCGCATCTTCGACGCCTCGGGCGCGCCGGTGACCCGGCCCGTCAAGGTCGTCCCCGCCTCGGCGGTGATGATGGAGAAGGGCAACTACCGGCACTTCATGGAAAAGGAGATCCATGACCAGCCGGAGGGGTGCCAGCGCACCATCTCGGGCTATGTCGACGCCCTGACCGCCCGCGCCGCCATGCCGGGCGACATCGATTTCAAGGCGCTGGAGCGCATCCAGATCGTCGCCTGCGGCACCTCCTACATCGCCGGCGTGATCGGCAAGTACCTGATCGAGCAGTTGGCCGACCTGCCGGTCGATGTCGAGATCGCCTCGGAGTTCCGCTATCGCCAGCCCGCCCTGCGTCCCGGCTCGCTGGTCATCGCCATGTCGCAGTCGGGCGAGACCGCCGACACCCTGGCCGCCCTGCGCTACTGCAAGGCCAAGGGCATGAAGAGCGCCGTGGTGGTCAACGCCCAGGAATCGACCATGGCCCGCGAAGTCGACGTGGTCTGGCCGATCCACTGCGGACCCGAGATCGGCGTCGCCTCGACCAAGGCCTTCACCGCCCAGGTCAGCGTGATGATCGCCCTGGCCGTCGCCGCCGCCAAGGCGCGGGGAACCATCGACGACGCCGAAGAGCAGCGGATGGTCAAGGTGATGCTGGAGGCCCCGCGCCTGATCGCCGAGGCCRTCGGCCTGGAGGACTCCCTCAAGGAGATCGCCGTCGAGATCGCCAAGGCCCGCGACGTGCTGTTCCTGGGCCGCGGCCCGATGTCGGCCCTGGCCCTGGAAGGCGCGCTGAAGCTGAAGGAGATCAGCTACATCCACGCCGAGGGCTACGCCGCCGGCGAGCTGAAGCACGGCCCGATCGCCCTGGTCGACGACCAGACGCCGATCATCATCCTGGCCCCCTATGACAGCTATTTCGAAAAATCGGCCTCGAACATGAGCGAGGTGATGGCGCGCGGCGGCCAGGTGGTGTTCATCACCGACCCCGAAGGCGCCAAGCACGCCCCGGCCGGCGCCCGCGTGGTGGTCACCGCCCCGGCCAGCGACCCGCTGGTCTCGACCCTGGTCATGTCGGCCCCGATCCAGCTGCTGGCCTATCACGTGGCGGTGGTGAAGGGCGCGGACGTGGACCAGCCGCGCAACCTGGCCAAGTCGGTGACGGTGGAGTAACGCGGCGATTGTCATCCCGGACAAGGCCCGAAGGGCCGACGATCCGGGATCGCCGGAAGCGCTGAGTTCACGCGTCGGTCCCGGATCTTCGCGCTGCGCGCGCGTCCGGGATGACAGCCGTTATAGGGAGCTAGCTTCGCCCTCCCCCCGCGCCAGCTTCGACTTCCTCACCGAATAGCCGAAATACAGCACGCAGGCCGCCGCCGCCCAGACCGCGAACAGGATCCAGGTGTCGAGCGGCAGGCCGATGATCAGGTAGCCGCAGAAGGCGACGCTGACGATCGGCACCACCGGATACAGCGGCACGCGGTAGCCGCGCGGCAGGTCCGGCTGGGTCCGCCGCAGGATGATCACGCCCAGCGAGACGATGGCGAAGGCGATCAGCGTGCCCATGCTGGTCAGGTTGACCAGGGTGTCGAGGGGCACGAAGGCGGCCAGCAGGGCGATGAAGGCCGCGACGATCCAGGTGTTGAGGTCCGGCGACTGGGTCTTCGGATTGACCCGCTGGAACACCTTGGGCAACAGGCCGTCGCGGCTCATGGCGTAGAGGATGCGGGTCTGGCCGTACATGACCACCAGGGTGATCGAGAAGATCGAGACGATGGCCCCGATGCAGAGGATCAGCGAGGTCCAGGCCTGGCCGGTCAGGTTGCGCAGGATCACCGCCAGCCCCGCCTCCTGCCCCGCGAACGCCGTCCAGGGTTGGGCCCCGACGGCGGCCAGGGCCACCAGAATATAGACGCCGGTGACGATCAGCAGGCTCAGGATGATGCCCAGCGGCAGGGTCTTGCGCGGGTCCTTGACCTCGTCGCCGGCCGTCGAGACCGCGTCGATGCCGATATAGGAGAAGAAGATCGACGAAGCCGCCGCCCCGATCCCGGCCATGCCCATCGGCGCGAACGGCCTGAGGTTCTCGGCGTGGAAGCCGCTGAAGGCGATGACCACGAAGAACAGCAGCACCAGCAGCTTCAGCACCACCAGCACGGCGTTGACGGTCACCGACTCCTTCACGCCGCGCAGCAGCAGGATCAGGCAGGCCCCGACCAGCACCACGGCCGGCAGGTTGAACACCCCGCCCGCCCCCGGCGCCTTGGCGATGGCGTCGGGCATGCGCCAGCCAATCAGGTCGGAGAACATCTCGTTCAGGTACTGGCCCCAGCCCACGGCGATGGCCGAGGCCGACACCGCGTATTCCAGCAGCAGGCACGCCCCGACCAGGAAGGCCACGAACTCGCCCAGGGTGGCGTAGGCGTAGCTGTAGGACGAGCCCGACACGGGAATCGTCGAGGCCAGTTCGGCGTAGCACAGGGCCGTCAGGGCCGCGGTGATCCCGGCGATCACGAACGAGACGATCACGGCGGGACCGGCGGCGGGCACCGCCGTGGTCAGGGCCACGAAGATGCCGGTGCCGATCGTGGCGCCGACCCCCAGCATGGTCAGCTGGAACAGGCCGATCGTGCGGTGCAGGCCCTCATCCGGCAGATGCTCGCCGCCCTCGGCGACGACGCGGCCCACGGGCTTGCGGCGAAGAAGGTCGGCCGCGCGAAACTGGCCCATGGGGAGTCCTTGAGGTCTGGTCGGAAAGCGGCGGCAAACTAACGTCGGCGAGCGCCCCACATCAACCGCCTCAAGCGACATCCTCTTCTTGGCCGTCATTCCCGCCCTTGTGGCGGGAATGACCGGTCAGCAGGCGCGAGAAGGCCTGGTTGGAGACCACGTGGTCGGGATTGGGATCGCCCCGCGCCCAGTCGAACTTGAAGCCACGCAAGGTCCTGAGGTTGTCGGCATAGCGCCCAACGGAGCGGTCGAGCGCGAAACTGTCGATGAGTTTCTCCGTCAGGGTCGCGTCGATCACCAGCTTGCCGTCGACCTTGCGGGCCGGCAGGTCGGCATAGAGCGGCGGCTTGGCGGGATTGGGCAGGTGGGCCTGGTAGATGGCGGTGAACAGCTGCGAGAACGGATCGGCCTTCAGGTCGTCCAGCGACCTGGCGCTCTGCAGCAGGTCCCAGTTGGGTCGCGAGGACATGGTCTGCAGGCCCAGGCCCGTGCCGACCGGATGCAGGGCATAGACCGCGCCGAACACGTCGGGATGGCGCATGCCGAACGCGATGGCGCCGTGCCCGCCCATCCTGTCGCCGGCCAGGCCGCGCGAGTCCCGGGTCGCCAGGGTGCGAAAGCGGCCGTCGGTCCAGGGGATCAGGTCCTGGACCATGAAGTCGCGCCACCGCCCGGTGACCGGGGAATTGGCGTACATCGAACCACCGAGCGGCGTGCTGAAATCGGCGGCGACCACGATCACGGGCGGGATCACGCCAGCCTTGATCGCCCGGTCCAGCAGCCCCTGAAGATCGTGCTGATCGAAGGCCGCGCGCTCGTCCTCGAAGACATTGTGCAAGTAGTAGATCACCGGATAGCGCCGTCCCGAGGTCTCGTAGCCGTCGGGCAGATAGACCCGCGCGCGCCGCTGGCCGCTGATTCCGATCCTGTTGCCGTCGAAGGCTTTCGACGCGACCTCGACGTCGCGCACCTGGCTCTGGGCCAGGGCGGGCGGAGCCGCCAGCAGGATCATGAAGGCCGCGAGCRGCAGACCAAGCCGGATCATCGGGACTCTCCGTGTCACACCCAGGGAGAACGCCACGCCACTCAACTTCAGTGCGAAAGAAGCGCCCGACAGTGAGGCTTAATTGCGGCTCGCCTCGTCCGGTAAGTTGGATTTGATGTTCCTCGTCCTGAGGTGCGCGACGCGCGGCGGCGAGCCTCGAAGGACGCACGAAGCTGACCGACCATGCGTCCTTCGAGGCCCGCTCCGCGGGCGCCTCAGGAAGAGGAACAAAGCATGCGGCGCCGCTACCGCTCGCCCTCGAACATGTAGTCCCGGGTGATCGGCAAGGCCCCGACCTTCTTGGCGACCTGGATCTGGAAGACCATGTGGCCGCCATAGCGGAAGCCCAGCTCGGCGCCGCACAGGTAGAATTCCCACATCCGCCGGAACCGCGCGTCGAACATCGTCGGGATGTCCGGATCCGCCAGGAAGCGCAGGCGCCAGTGCTTGCAGGTCTCGGCGTAGTGCAGGCGCAGGATCTCGATGTCGGTGATCCACAGCCCCGCCGCCTCGACCGCCTTGACGACCTCCGACAGGCCCGGGATGTAGCCGCCCGGGAAGATGTACTTCTGGGTGAAAGCGTTGGTCGCCCCCGGGCCCGACATCCGGCCGATCGAATGGATCACCGCGCTGCCGTCGTCGGCCAGCAGCCGTTTGACCGTGTCGAAATAGGTCTGGAAGTTCGGCGCGCCGACGTGTTCCAGCATGCCGACCGAGACGATGCGGTCGAAGGTCTCGTCCAGGTCGCGATAGTCGGTCAGGCGGAACTCGACCTGGTCGGACAGCCCGGCCTTCCGCGCCCGCTCGGTGGCCAGGGCCAACTGCTCCTTGGACAGGGTGACCCCGGTCATCTTCGCCCCGTGGTCGGCCGCCAGGGTCAGGGACATGCCGCCCCAGCCCGAGCCGATGTCCAGCACCTTCATGCCGGGCGTGATGTTCAGCTTGGCGCCGATATGGGCCTTCTTGGCGACCTGAGCCTCTTCCAGCGTCATGTCCGGGCGGGCGAAATAGGCGCAGCTGTACTGCATGTCGGTGTCGAGGAAGCGCTTATAGAGCTCGTTCGAGACGTCGTAGTGGTGGGCGACGTTGCGGCGCGAGGCGATGCGGTCGTTGACCGACTGCACCGTGCGCTTGATCGCCTTCCGCGCCCGGGTCAGCGGCGTGCCGCGCTTGGGCGTGCGCCCGCCGCTCCTGCCGACGATCTCCAGCAGGTCCCATAGCCGGCCCTGCTCAATCGTCAGGTCSCCTTCCATATAGGCCTCGCCCAGGCCCAGGCTGGGATTGGCCACCAGGCGGCGCAGGCCGCGGGCGTTGACCCGCATGGTCACGGGCGGGCCCGTGCCGTCGCCGGCCTTGGTCACCGAACCGTTCGGAAGGTGGATGGTCAGGTCGCCGACCTTGACCATCTTTTTCAGCAGAGCTTCGATCATGGCCGCGAAGCTAAACCCAGCTTCGCGGCCAAGGACAGACCGAAATTTTCGTCCGGGTCCCCTTGCGAAATGGAGCCCGCGAACCGGTCAGTGCTCGCTGTCGAGATGGGCCATCTGGGCTTCGGCGTAGCGCGTGCCCGCCGCGGCGTCGCGGGGCACGGCCCGTTCGATGGCGGCCAGGTCGTCAGCCGACAGCGTCACGTCCAGCGCGCCCAGCGACTCCGAGAGCCGTGACCGGGTGCGGGCCCCGACCAGCGGCACGATGTCGTCGCCCTGCGCGGCCACCCAGGCGATGRCGATCTGAGCGACGCTGACGCCCTTCTCCCCGGCGATCTTTCGCAGAGCCTCGACCAGGGCCAGGTTCTTGTCGACATTGTCGCCCTGGAAGCGCGGGGAATAGGCGCGGAAGTCGCCCTTGGCCTTGCCCTGGTCCTTGTCCCAGTGGCCGCTGATCAGGCCGCGCGACAGCACGCCATAGGCGGTCATGCCGATGCCCAGCTCCCTCAGGACCGGCAGGATCCTGTCCTCCACGCCCCGGGTGATCAGCGCGTATTCGATCTGCAGGTCGACGATCGGGTGGACGGCGTGGGCCTTGCGGATGGTCTCGGCGCCCACCTCCGACAGGCCGATGTGGCGCACGAAGCCGGCCTGGACCATCTCGGCTATGGCCCCGACCGTGTCCTCGATCGGCACGTTGGGATCCAGCCGGGCCGGGCGATAGATGTCGATGTGGTCGACGCCCAGGCGCTGCAGCGTATAGGCCAGCGAGGTCTTGACCGCCGCCGGGCGGCCGTCGAAGCCGATCCAGCCGGCCCCGGGGTCGCGCTGGGCGCCGAACTTGACGCTCAGCACCGCCTTGTCGCGCCGATGTCCTTTAAGGGGGCCGCCTTTCAGCGCCTCGCCGATCAGCATCTCGTTGTGGCCCATGCCGTAGAAGTCGCCGGTGTCGATCAGGGTGATCCCGGCCTCCAGGGCGGCGTCGAGGGTGGCCAGGCTCTCGGCCCGGTCGGACGGGCCGTACATGCCCGACATGCCCATGGCGCCCAAGCCCAGGGCCGAGACGACGGGGCCGGTCTTGCCGAGTTGACGCGTTTGCATGGTGAGTCTCCGCAGTGGCGCCCCCAAAGGAGAATGGGAGGCGCCGGTGTTCGATGACGGCACTATGCAGCGCCGCTTCGCGTGCGATAATCCGGTCATTGCCGCACGAGCTGTTCGGAAATTCGTACAATGGCCCAACCCGACCTCGCCGATCTCGACGCCTTCACCGCCGTGGCCCGGACCCGCAGCTTCCGGGGCGCGGCGGCCCTGCGCGGCGTCTCGGCCTCGTCGCTGTCCGAGGCCCTGCGCCGGCTGGAGGCGGACCTGGGCGTGCGCCTGCTGAACCGCACGACCCGCAGCGTCACCCCCACCGAGGCCGGCGAGCGGCTGCTGGCCCGCCTGACCCCGGCCCTCGCCGACGTCACCCTGGCCCTGGACGAGGTCAACGCCTTCCGCGACAGCCCGATCGGCGTCCTGAAGCTGAACGTGCCCGGCGCGGTGTCGCGGATCGTCTTTCCCGACCTGATCCCCCGCTTTCTGGCCGCCCATCCCGGGATCCGGGTCGAGATCAGCGTCGAGGAGGCCTTCGTCGACGTGCTGGCCGCCGGCTTCGACGCCGGGGCGCGCTATGACGAGCGGCTGGAGAAGGACATGATCGCGGTGCCCCTGGCAGGGCCCCAGCGCTTCGTGGTCGTCGGCTCGCCGGCCTATTTCGCCGAGCACGGCCGGCCGGTCCATCCGCGCGAGGTGCTGAACCACCCCTGCATCCGCCACCGCTTCCCCAGCGGGTCCAGCTACGCCTGGGAGTTCGAGAAGGACGGCGAGGTGATCAAGGTCCAACCCGAGGGGCCGCTGATCACCAACAGCGGCGAGCTGGAACTGGCCGCCGCCGAGGCGGGGCTGGGCCTGCTGGCCACCTTCGAGGGCTTCGTGGCCCCGGCCATCGCCGCGGGACGGCTGGAGACCGTGCTCGACGACTGGCTGCCGCCGTTCAGCGGGCCGTATCTCTACTATCCCAGCCGCCGCCACATGCCCGCGCYGCTGCGGGCGTTCGTGGATTTCGTGAAGGGAGAGAAGAAATGATCCCGGCGAGATGCAGAAACCACGCAGGCGGGGTGAAATCTTCCCCCAACGCCCCGCGCTAAGCGTCGCATTAGAAAGCCTGTTCTTGCTTCTGCGCGTTCCCGGGCGTAACGGGTCCGCTCCCGCCGCCGATGGCGGGCTCAAGACATGAATTGGAGGCTGCGATGGGTTACCGGGTCGCCGTGGTCGGCGCCACGGGCAATGTGGGCCGTGAGATGTTCAATATCCTCGAGGAACTGAAGTTCCCCGTGGAGAAGATGCATGCCATCGCCTCGCGTAAATCCATCGGCGTGGAAGTCTCGTTCGGCAACCAGACCCTCAAGTGCGAGGACCTGGAGAAGTTCGACTTCTCGAAGGTCGACATCGTGCTGATGAGCGCCGGCGGGTCGATTTCCAAGGCCTGGGGCGAGAAGATCGGCGCGGCCGGTCCGATCGTCATCGACAATTCCAGCCACTTCCGGATGGATCCGGACGTGCCGCTGGTGGTGCCGGAAGTGAACCCGGACGCCGTCAATCACCTGCCCAAGAACATCATCGCCAACCCCAACTGCTCGACCGCGCAGCTGGTGGTGGTGCTGGCCCCCCTGCACGCCGAAGCCAAGATCAAGCGGGTGGTCGTCTCGACCTACCAGTCGGTCTCGGGCGCGGGCAAGGAAGGCATGGACGAGCTGTGGGAGCAGACCAAGGGCGTGTTCGTCCTCGGCGCCCCCGCGCCCAAGAAGTTCACCAAGCAGATCGCCTTCAACGTCATCCCCCACATCGACTCCTTCATGGAGGACGGCTTCACGAAGGAAGAGTGGAAGATGATGGCGGAGACCAAGAAGATCCTGGATCCGTCGATCAAGCTGGTCGCCACCTGCGTGCGGGTGCCGGTCATGGTCGGCCACGCCGAGGCGGTGAACATCGAGTTCGAGAGCCCGCTGGACGAGGACGACGTCCGCGAGATCCTGCGCGACGCCGACGGCGTGCAGGTGGTCGATAAGCGCGAGGACGGCGGCTACATGACGCCGAAGGAATCGGCCGGCGAGTTCCCGGTCTATGTCTCGCGCATCCGCACCGATCCGACCGTGGAAAACGGCATCGTGCTCTGGTGCGTGGCCGACAATCTGCGCAAGGGCGCGGCGCTGAACGCCGTGCAGATCGCGCAGCTGCTGCATGAGAAGGGTCTCATCAAGCAGAAGCTCCCGGCCTAAGCCGCCCTCCGCAACAAACGGGTGGACGATTTCAGGGCTCCCGGGACATCAGGTCCCGGGAGCCCTTTTCTTTTCGCACTGAAGGACGACGCCATGTCGGCGGACTTGACCAAGAGCCCGGACGAAGCCCGGACCGCATTGATCGCCGGCGTGGGCTGCTACCTGCTGTGGGGCTTCCTGCCGCTGTATTTCCACCTGCTGTCGATCCTGGGCGTCAGCTCGTGGGAGATGATCGCCCACCGCACCCTGTGGGCCGCGCCGTGGGCCCTGCTGTTCGTGCTGCTGGCCAGGCAGGGCGGGCAGGTGCTGGGCGTTCTGCGCCAGCCCAAGACCCTGGCGGTGCTGGCCTGCTCGACGGCGGCGATCTTCATCAACTGGTCGATCTACGTCTTCGCGGTCAACGCCAACCACGTGATCGAGGCCAGTCTCGGCTATTACATCAACCCGCTGATGAACATGGCGGCCGGGGCTCTGCTGTTCCGCGAGCGGATCAGCCGCGAGGGCGCGATCGCCATCGGCCTGGCCGTGATCGGCGTGGCGATCCAGACGGCGGCGCTCGGCCATCTGCCGGTGATCTCGCTGGGCGTGGCGCTGAGCTTTTGCGTCTACGCCATCCTGCGCAAGCAGGTGAAGGCCGACGCCCAGACCGGCCTGTTCATCGAGTGCGCCTACCTCGCCGTGCCGGGCCTGCTCTACGTCCTGCACCTGCACGCGACAGGCGTCGGCCACTTCGCGACGGGCGCCGGCGTGACGACCCTGCTGCTGATCGCCGGACCGGCCACCGTCGTGCCCCTGGTGCTGTTCGCCTGGTCGGCGCGCCGCATGCCGCTCAGCGCCATGGGCTTCCTGCAGTTCATCGCCCCGACCATCCAGTTCCTGATCGGCGTCCTCTTGGGCGAGGCGTTCACGCCGATGCGGGCCCTGTCGTTCGTGTTCATCTGGCTGGGCGTGGCGGTGTTCGCCTACGGGGCGTGGAAGCGGACACGGGTGATCGCGGCGGCCTGACGCCGAGGACGCCCCCTCCGTCGGGCTTCGCCCGCCACCTCCCCCGTTTCACGGGGGAGGAGAGAAAGGACGCCGCATCCTGCTCACCCGCAACGCGGGGGAGGTGGCGCGATGCGAATACGCATCGTGACGGAGGGGGCGTCTTCCGCGTAGCCTCCGCCCATGACCGGACCGGCGCCTCCCCCCTGCGATGAAGGCGTCATCCGCGCCGGCCGCCCTGAAACGCCCACGCCCCGCAAGCGCCTGGCCCTGGCCGCCACGGTGCTGGGCTCGAGCATGGCCTTCATCGACGGCTCGGTGGTCAATGTCGCCCTGCCGGCCATGCGAACCGCCCTGAAGGCCGACGCCGCCCAGGTGCAGTGGATCGTCAACGCCTACCTGCTGCTGCTGGGCGCCCTGGTGCTGATCGGCGGCTCGGCCGGCGACCGTTTCGGGCGACGCCGGGTGTTCGTGATCGGCGTCGTGCTGTTCGCGGCGGCCTCGCTGGGCTGCGCCCTCGCCCCGGACGCCGGCTGGCTGATCGCCGCCCGGGCGGTGCAGGGGATCGCCGCGGCCATGCTGGTCCCGGCCAGCCTGGCGATCCTGGGCTCGACCTTCGACGACCAGGAGCGCGGCGGGGCGATCGGGGCCTGGGCCGGATTCGGGGCGGTGACCACGGCGATCGGCCCGGTGCTGGGCGGCTGGCTGGTCGATCACGTCTCGTGGCGCGCCATCTTCCTGATCAACCTGCCGCTGGCCGCCGCCACCGTCTGGCTGGCCCTGGCGGCGGTGCGCGAGAGCCGCGACCCCGAGGTCGAGCACCTGGACTGGCGCGGCGCGGTCCTGGCCGCCGCCGGCCTGGGCGCGGTGACCTGGGGCCTGACGGCGGCGGGCCAGCGCGGCTGGACGAGCGCGGCGGTCTGGACCGCCCTGGCGGCCGGCGCCGCCCTGCTGGCCGGCTTCCTGGTCAGCCAGGCCCGCGAGAAGCATCCGATGATGCCGCTGGCCCTCTATCGCTCCCGGACCTTCAGCGGCGCCAACCTGCTGACCCTGGCGCTCTATTTCGGCCTGACCGGCGCCCTGTTCTTCCTGCCTTACGAACTGATCGCCCGGCACGGCTATTCGGCCGCCGGGGCCGGGGCGACCCTGCTGCCGTTCTCGCTGATCATGGCCAGCCTGTCGGGCGTGGCCGGCAAGCTGGCCGACCGGTTCGGGCCCCGGCCGATGCTGACCATCGGGCCGATCCTGGCCGGCGTCGGCTTCGGCCTGCTGGGCGCGCCGTGGGTCGGTTCGGGATACTGGACCGGCGTCCTGCCCGGCGTTCTGACGGTCGCCCTGGGCATGGCCGTGGCCGTCGCGCCGCTGACCAACACGGTGATGAGCGCGGTGGCCGCCAGCCACGCCGGCGTCGCCTCGGGGATCAACAACGCCGTCGCCCGGATCGCCGGCCTGCTGGCCATCGCGGTGCTGGGCCTGATCTATTTCGCGCCGGGCCCCCAGGGCTATCCGTGGGTGATGGGCGTCAGCGCCGTGGCGGCCGTGGCGGCGGGGATCGTGGGGGCGGTGATGATCGAGGGAAAGCCGAAGCGTTGAGGCCGTGCGTCCTTCGAGGCTGCGTTCGCTCCGCACCTCAGGATGAGGAACGTGGATTGGCTCTGAATTCCTCTTTCTGAGGCGCCCGCGCAGCGGGCCTCGAAGGACGCACCAAGCCTAGAACCGCTTGGCCACGCCCACCGCCAGCTCCAGGTCCGGGGTGGCGCGGTTCAGGCCGACATAGGCCGAGACGTCCAGCTGCAGGTCCTTGAGCGACGGCGGCGTCCAGCCGGCCGTCAGGTCGAAACTGGCCAGGTCGACGGCGCCGGACGGATCCTCGTCACGGTCGGCCCACAACTCCACGCCCAGGGCCAGCGGTCCGAGCGACCGCCCCACGCCAACGGCCCCGCCGAAACCGACGTGGCGGCCCGCGCCGTCGGCGTCCGGACGCGCACTCAACTCGGGCGACAGGGCCAGCGACCAGTCGGCGTTCAGCGGCAGGGACACCGGCGCGATCACGCCGCCCAGCCACAGGCCGTCGCCGATTCCGCCCGATCCCGTCGGGGCGGAGACGAAAGGCTGGAGCGCGACCGAGACCCCGTCGCCGCCGGGATTGCGCAAAGACCAGCGCAGGCTGAGGGTCACGTCGCCCTCCCCCTTCGCCGTGGAGGCGTCGCCCGTCGCCCGATCCTCTTGGCGAACCCGTTCGTGGGCGTTCCAGGCCAGCTGGCCTTCGAGCGTCGAGGTCAGGCCCAGCCGCAGTTCCAGCGCCCCGTAGGTTTCATCATCGGTCGAGACCCCGCCGCCTCGGCTCCAGGCGCCGTCGGCCACGCCCAGCTCGGCCTGGAAGCGCCCCGCGTCGAGCACGCAGGGCGGCGAGCCCTTGCCCGGCCGGTCGGCGCAGAAATCGCGGCCGGCGTCCTGGGCGTGGGCGGCCGAGACCCAGGCCAGGCCGGCCAGGGCGGCGACGCTCGCGATCCCAGCCTTGCCCATCTCTCCGCCTCCGAAGGTCGCTAAAGCGCCGAATACGCCGCCTGGATCAGGCGCACCGCGCGCGGGTCGCCGATCAGCTCGGTCCCCTGCTTGTTCATGACATAGGCCCCCGACACGCCGCGCGACGGGTCGGCGAAGGCGCACGAGCCGCCCCAGCCGCTGTGGCCGAAAGCCTCGGCCGTCGGACCGTAGAAGAAGTTGGGCGTGTTGCGCATGAAGCCCGCGCCCCAGCTGATCACGTAGGGCAGGACCAGGTCCTGGCCGACGATCCGCTCGGCCGAGGCCTCGGCGATCACGGCGGGCGACAGCACCTGGACGCCGTCCAGCTCGCCCCCGGAGGCCAGGGCGCCCATCAGCCGCGCCAGGGCCGGGGCGGTGGCGTGGCCGTTGGCCGACGGGATCTCGGCCCGCCGCCAATCGCCCGTGCCGCGTCCGCCCGGGGCGGCCCACTTGGTCATGAAGGCGGCCTTCACGGCCTCGTTCATCGCCCCGAACTTGGGCACGGCGGTCGGGCGCATCAGCTCGGCGCAGCGGGCGTGCTCGCTGTCGGGCAGGCCGATCCAGAGATCCAGGCCCAACGGCTGGGCCAGATCCTCGCGCAAGGCGGTTCCCATGGTCCGGCCGTCGACCCGGCGGAAGATCTCGCCGGCCGTGAAGCCGAAGGTCACCGGGTGATAGCCGCTCGCCGAGCCGATCGGCCACAGCGGCGCCATGGCGGCCAGCTTGGCGGTGGTGGCCTCCCAGTCGAACCAGATGGCGGGGTCGGTCTCGTCGGGGAAGCCCGACAGGCCGTCCTGGTGCGACATCACCTGGCCGACCGTGACGTCCTGCTTGCCGTTCTGGGCGAACTCCGGCCACACCGAAGCGACCGTCTGGTCGTAGGTCAGCCGGCCCTGGTCGACCAGCCGGGCGATCAGTAGGGCGGCGACGGCCTTGGTGGTCGAGAACAGCGGCGTCAGGGTGTCGGGTCCGAAGGCGACCTCGTGCTTGCGGTCGGCGAACCCGCCCATCAGGTCGACGACGACCTCGCCATGGATGGCCAGGCTGAACCGCGCGCCCAGCTCGCCCCCGTCCGCAAAGTTGGCGGCGAACGCGTCGCGGACGGCGGAGAAGCGGTCGGGGCAGAAGCCGGTGATGTCGACGGTCATGGGCAAGGGTCTACAGCAGCCCAAACCTCATTGTCATCCCGGACAAGCGAAGCGCAGATCCGGGACCGCCGGAAGCGCGGCGCTCAGGCGTCGGTCCCGGAGCTTCGCGCTGCGCGCTCGTCCGGGATGACACCCGCCTTATGGCGTCAGGCCAGCCGCTCGATCCGCACGGTCGGCGAGGTCTGCTTGATCCGCGCGGCCATGGCCACGATCGGCAGCTCCGGCGCGTTCCAGATATTGGCCGCCGTCACCGTCTCGGCCACGCCGCCGACGGCGCGGGCCAGGCCGTACGAGATGGTCTGGCCTTCCAGGATCGAGGCCGCGTAGAGGGCGGTCAGCAGGTCGCCGGTGCCGGCGGGCGAACGCTCGGCCTTGGCGTGGGCCGCCAGCCAGGCTTCCTTGCGGTCGACATAGACGACGCCGATCTCGCCGCCGCGCTCGATGGACGACACCAGGGTCGGCTTGTTCAGCAGCCGGCCGGCGCGCACCGCCGCCTGGGGGTCGCGGGAGTCGGTGCCGGTCAGCCGCTGAAGCTCCCAGGCGTTGCAGGCCACCACGTCGGCGCGCGGGATCAGCTCGGCGGCGATCGCCTCGGCCACCTCGGCGGGCACGTAGAGGCCCTTGCCGGCGTCGCCCATGGTGGGGTCGATGATCACGGTCGGCTTGCGGGCCGTGCCGCCCTGGATCGCATTCTCCCGGGGCGAAGCGCGCACGGCGTCGATGGTGCGGGCGGCGGCGCGCACCTGGGCGGCGCTGGCGAAATAGCCGGTGATGACGACGTCGGTCAGGCCGAACAGGCCGTTGKCCTCGATGCCGTCGAGCATGCCCTCCATCACCTCGATGGGCGAGCCGAGCATTGCGGACTTGAATAGGGCAAGCACGACTATGAATGGCGCGTGCGTCACGGAACATCGTTATCGTTGCGACGAGCGTCTCGATATTTGCTTCAGCGTCCAAGAAAAAGGCCCGCCGCGTTTCCGCGGCGGGCCCTTCGGTTCGCTTGAGGCGAGGTCTAGTAGCGATAGTGGTCCGGCTTGAACGGGCCGTTTTCCGGCACGTTGATGTACTCGGCCTGATCGGGGCGCAGCTTCGACAGCTTGGCGCCCAGCTTCTCCAGGTGGAGCAGGGCGACCTTTTCGTCGAGGTGCTTGGGCAGGGTGTAGACGTCGTTCTTGTAGGCCGACTTGTTGGTCCACAGTTCGATCTGGGCCAGGGTCTGGTTGGTGAACGAGGCCGACATCACGAACGAGGGGTGGCCCGTCGCGTTGCCCAGGTTCACCAGGCGGCCTTCCGACAGCAGGATGATCTTCTTGCCGTCCGGGAACTCGATGTGGTGGACCTGCGGCTTGATCTCGTCCCACTTGAAGTTCTTCAGGCCGGCGACCTGAATTTCCGAGTCGAAGTGGCCGATGTTGCAGACGATGGCGTTGTTGCGCATCGCGCGCATGTGCTCGACGGTGATGACGTCCTTGTTGCCCGTGGCGGTCACGAAGATGTCGGCGCGGCCGGCCACGTCGTCCAGGGTCTGGACCTCGTAGCCTTCCATCGCCGCCTGCAGGGCGCAGATCGGGTCGATCTCGGTGACGATCACGCGGGCGCCGCCCTGACGCAGCGAAGCCGCCGAGCCCTTGCCCACGTCGCCGTAGCCGCAGACCACGGCGACCTTGCCCGACAGCATCACGTCGGTGCCGCGACGGATGGCGTCGACCAGCGATTCACGGCAGCCGTACAGGTTGTCGAACTTAGACTTGGTGACGCTGTCGTTGACGTTGATGGCGGGGAACGGCAGTTCGCCCTTGGTCGCCATCTGGTACAGGCGGTGGACGCCCGTGGTGGTTTCTTCCGACACGCCGCCGATGGCGTCGCGGATCGCCGAATAGAAGCCCGGCTTCTCGGCCAGGTAGCGCTTCATCACGGTGTAGAGCGCTTCTTCTTCTTCATTGGTCGGGTTGTTGAGGATCGAGGGATCCTTCTCGGCCTTCGGACCCAGCACGCAGAGCAGGGTCGCGTCGCCGCCGTCGTCGAGGATCAGGTTCGGATAGCCACCGTCGGCCCATTCGAAGATCTTGTGGGCGTATTCCCAGTACTCGACCAGGTTCTCGCCCTTGAAGGCGAACACCGGCACGCCCGAGGCGGCGATGGCGGCCGCGGCATGGTCCTGGGTCGAGAAGATGTTGCACGAGGCCCAGCGGACGTCGGCGCCCAGGGCGGTCAGCGTCTCGATCAGCACGCCGGTCTGGATGGTCATGTGCAGGCTGCCGGCGATGCGGGCGCCCTTCAGCACCTGGGCCGGGCCGTATTCGGCGCGGGTCGCCATCAGACCGGGCATTTCGGTCTCGGCGATGGCGAGTTCCTTGCGGCCGTAATCGGCGAGCGAGATGTCCTTGACGATGTAGTCGGCCACGGTCGGGCTCCTGCGGATCGGGGGATGGTCTTGCGCGGTCTATACCGCGCCCATGCCTTTCTCGCAATTAAGGCATAAGGATTTCTTTATATGCCGGCCAACTACTGAACCTTGGCGCGGAAATCGACCGGCCAGTCGCCGCCGTAGCCGCGGCAGACCGGCATGACCCTGGACTCGGAAAGCTCGAAGGCCTGGCCGGTCCACGCCCATTGGCTGGAACCCCCGCAATCGCCGACCCCGCGCCCCTTGTCGTAGGACGACAGGATGCGGGTCGTCGGATCGTAGGCGGCGTTGGTGGCCAGGCCGTCGTCGACGCCCTCCAGCGGCGCCAGGCTGGCGCGGCCGGCCTTGTCGACGATCACGAACAGACCGCTGAAATTATAGGCTCCGCCGCCGCAGGGAATTTGCCAGAGCACCTTGTCGGCCGACAGGCGCCAGGCTTCCGGCTCGCCTTGCGAGCCCGGCTCGGCATCGCACTCGGCCTTGCTGATCAAGGCCTTGATCGCGGCCGGCGGCTTGGACGGCAGTCCGGTCTGGGCGATCGCCGGGGCGGCGCGCACGATCGGCGCGGCGGGCGGCGCGGGAACGCCGGACGCCGGAGCCGAGCCCTTGGCGACCATGGCGGTCACCGTGCCGACCCGTTTCTGCTGGTCGTCGGCGTAGCGCAGGGCGGCGACCATGCCGGCCAGGGACACCTGGCCCAGGTCCTTGCCTTCGGCCTGGATCGACAGCAGCGTTCCGTTGCGGGCCGCGCCCAGCAGCGGCCCCACCTGGGCGTCGTCGAGCACGACCGTGAAGTCGGCGCTGTCGCGCGACGTCACCACCTTGGCCTTCATCACCACGCGTCCGTCGATGGCCAGGCTCGGGGTCTTGCCCGCCAAGCCGACCTCGCCCAGCAGGTCGATCTCGACCTTGACCGGCGCGCCCGCCGCGCCGTCGCGGCTAAGGCGCAACACCGCGGGCAGTTCGCTGTCGTCAGCCGAGAAGCCGGCGACCTGGCAGGTCCGCAGGTTGTCGCAGACCACCGTCCAGTCCTTGAAGCTGTTCACGTCGGCTCCGGCCACGCCCGGCGCCAGCGCCAGGCTCGCCGCAAGAGCCAGGATCGAGATCTCGCATTTCATGACGCGTGTCCCGAAGAGGAGCGGTCACCAGAACCGCTTGGCCTCGACAAAGCTGACGTAAGCGCCTTGGGCCTCGATTAGCAACTCCGCGTTGTGTTCCGCGCCGCCCGCCGTCAATCGACCGGCGGCGAAGGCGGCTTCGGGGTCATCGCACGACAGCGCCACCTCGCGGGCCAGGGCCTCGCGCCCGGCCTGGTCGTTGAGCAGACCCAGGACGTCCTGGAGATCCTTCGTCGCTTCGACAAAGCGTTCCAGGCGCTTGGGGTGATCGGGGARCAGCCCGCCCAGATCCTCGACGGCGTAGCGCAGCTTCTTGCCGCGGATGCGCAGCTTATGTCGTTCTTCCGGGCTCAGGGCCGCCAGGTCGCGGCCGTCCTTGCGGATGCGGCGGCGGCGCTTGTCCAGCGCCTTGGCGGCGAAGGCGGCGGCGGGCGTGTCGCGGCGCTTTTCGAGGCCGGGGTCGGTGGTCCAGGCCCCGGCCTCCAGCCAGGCGGCGGCGTCGATGGCCAGGGCGCGGAAGCGGGCGCTGTCGACGGCTTCCCCGGCCTTGGCGTAGGCGTCGGTCTGGGCGGCCAGCAGGGCCTTGCCGAACGCCGCCAGGGCGCGGGCCTCGTCCTGGTCGGCCGCATCGACGGGATCTTGCCCGGCCGGATCCTGCCCCGCCGGCGCCTGGGCCGTCTGAGCCTCGACCGCCGGCCGCCAGACATCGGCGATGAACACGTCCAGGCCGCGCGCGTCGCCCAGCGCGTCGGCCAGCCATTTCAGCTCGGCCTTGACGTGGCGGGCGGCCGGATCGCCGGCCAGGGCCTTGAAGGTCGACAGCAGAGCCCGGAACCGTCGCGCCGCCACCCGCAGCTTGTGCACCCGTTCGGGACCGGGACGCGCGCGCAGGGACTCGGCGGCGGCGCACAGGCGGCACAGGGCGCTTCGGCCCAGCGCCTGCAGCGCCTCGCCGGTCGTCGCCTCGGGGTTCAGCGGCGCGTCGGGACGAGGACCGTCCGGCTCGTCCAGGGCCAGGGCGTAGCCGCGCTCGGCCTTGCTGACCAGGGACAGGCGCAGCGGCGCGTGGGCGGCCAGGTCGCGGGCCAGGTCGAACAGCACGCGCGGCGCGCCGGTCTTCAGCTCCAGCTCCAGCTCGCTGACCCCGACGCGGCGATCGTCGGCCAGCAGCTCGCCATGATCCAGCGCCGCCTCGATGGTCGCCCCGTCGCGCTCGATCAGCCGGGTCACGCGCTTGACGTTGGTGACGAACACCGGGGTCAAGGCGTCGCCGTTGATCACCTTGGCGGCCGGCGTGCTGGCCAGCAGGCCCCGGTCGGGCTCGGGGCCTTCGACGGCGCTCTCCCATTCGCCGCGCGCGAACACGCCGCCGGACGAGGCCGATTTCAAGGTCTGCTTGCGGCCGTTCTCGCCGTCGCGGATGCGCAGGCCGAAGCCCGCCTTGCGCAGGGCGTGGTCGACGGTGTCGAAATAGGTCGCGTCGAGCTGCCGAACCGCTTCCCGCCCCTCGAGCCGGGCCAGGATCACGTTCGAAGACTCCGGGGCGATCAGGAACTTCAGTTCGATTTCGTGATCCATGCGCCCCTTATAACCTCGCGGACGAACTTTGGCTGCATCGCCCCTTGCGGCGTCCCGCACGCGGGACGTGCTTGCCAATCGAAGTGACCGAGTCCAAACCTGCGCGCCATGAGCCAGATCAACGCCGCCCAACCCCGCCATGACTGGACCCTGACCGAGGTCGAGGCCCTGTTCGACACGCCGTTCATGGAGCTGGTCTTCCAGGCCGCCACCGTGCACCGGGCCGGGTTCGATCCGTCGGAAATGCAGCTGTCGCAACTGCTGTCGGTCAAGACCGGCGGCTGCGCCGAGAACTGCGGCTATTGCAGCCAGAGCGCCCACTTCAAGACCGGCCTGAAAGCCGAGAAGCTGATGGACGCCGAGGTCGTGATCGCCAAGGCCCGCGAAGCCCGCGACGGCGGGGCCCAACGCTTCTGCATGGGCGCGGCCTGGCGCGAGCTGAAGGATCGCGACCTGCCCAAGCTGGCGGCGATGATCGGCGGCGTGAAGGCGCTGGGCCTGGAGACCTGCGCGACCCTGGGCATGCTGACGCCGGAGCAAGCCAAGTCGCTGAAGGACGCGGGCCTGGACTACTACAACCACAACCTCGACACCGGCCCTGAGTACTATGGCGACGTCGTCACCACCCGCACCTACCAGGAACGCCTCGACACCCTGGCCTATGTCCGCGACGCCGGCATGAGCACCTGCTGCGGCGGCATCGTCGGCATGGGCGAGACCCGCCGCGACCGCGCCAGCCTGCTGCGCCAACTGGCCACCCTGCCCAGCCACCCCGACAGCCTGCCGATCAACGGCCTGGTGCCGGTCAGCGGCACGCCCTTGGGCGATAAAGTGCTCGCTGACGGGACGACGGCGATCGATTCGATCGAGTTCGTGCGCACCATCGCCGTGGCCCGGATCGTCTGCCCCAAGTCGATGGTCCGCCTGTCGGCCGGCCGCGACGAGATGAGCCGCGAGCTGCAGGCGCTGTGCTTCCTGGCCGGCGCCAACTCGATCTTTGTCGGCGGCAAGCTGCTGACCACCCCCCTGCCCGGCCAGGACGAGGACAGCGCCCTGTTCCAGGACCTGGACCTGCGGCCGATGGGCGTGGCCAAGGTCGCGGCGCCGGAAATGGTGGCGGCGGAGTAGATTTCCGCCGCGGGGGTCGGCTAGACCCGAGCCTCGACGATCCGGGCCAGCCTGTCGGCGGTGACCCGCGCCTCCTCGACCAGCCAGGCGCGGAAGCGCTCGACGTGCCTCTGCCCCACGTGGTCCGACCGGAAACGGGCCACGAAGCCGTGCTCGCTCCAGCGTCCGGTGTTGATCGGGAACRGCRGGGCGACGACGCCGGCGTCCAGCTGCTCGGTGATCAGGGCCAGGCCGCAAAGCGTCACGCCCGCATTGGCCGCCACCGCGTCCAGGGCCGAGCCCAGGCGCTGGAAGCGCATCCCGCGCTCCGGAAAGGCCCGCGAAACGCCGGTGGCCGCGACCCAGTCCGGCCAGGAGAGACCCGCCGGATCGTCCTTGTAGAAGTCCAGATGCAGGATCGGGAAGCCCTCGAGCCGGGTCTTCAGATCGATGTGCGCGGTGCGGGCGACGTTTTCCGGCGAGGCCACCGGAATCACGTAGTCCCGAAACAGAAGCCGCCGCGCCGGATCCTCGCCGGCGCTCGCGAAGCTGATCTCGCAGTCGACCCGTCCCAGTCGCCGCGGCGCGTCGCCCTCGCCGTTGACGGTGAAGAGGATACTGGGGTGCAGAGCCCTGAAGCGCGCCAGGCGAGGCTTGAGCCAAAGCTCCGCGAAGTCGGACGCCGCGGCGATATGCAGTTCCCGGCCGCGCTGCAGCTCCAACTCCTCGGCGGCGGTTTCCAGCGCCTGGAACGCTTCACGCAAACGCGGCAAGGCCGAGTTCAGGGCCGGGGTCGGACTGACGCCCCCGCGCCCCCTGACCAGCAGCTCGACGCCCAGATAGTCCTCCAGCGCCTTCACCCTCTGGCCCACCGCGGCGGGCGTGACGCCCAGATCGACGGCGGCCCCGACGAAGGAGCCGTGGCGCACGGCCAGCTCCACCGCCTGCAGAGATCGGAGATAGGGGGGCGCCGGCATGCCTCATCATAAGCAAAACCTTTAGCCAGCGCCACAAGGTTTGGATTGTGCCCAGCGCTCGGCGGCGCGATGCTGCGCTCATTCAAAGGGTGATGCGGGGCGGCGCCATGGGCCATCTCAAGCGTTACCTGGTCGAACGCGAAATCCCCGGGATYGGCGGCATGTCGATCATCGAGCTCTGTGGGGCTGCTCGCGCCTCGAACCAGGCGATCGAAAAGATAGGCCGAAACATCCAGTGGCAGCACAGCTACGTCGCTGGAGATCGGACCTTCTGCATCTACCTCGCGGATAGCGAGGACGTGATTCACGCCCATGCCGAACTGAGCGGCTTCCCGGTGACCTCGATCACCGAGATCCCGCAGATCATCGACCCGACCACCGCCAACAACTAGCCGGCGGCGAGCTCACCGTCGCGGCATGCGCCCGAGGGGGCGCCTCGCCGCGCGAGGAGACGACCCATGATCCAGGACCTGAACTACGAGCGCCTGCTCGAAACCTCCAAGCGCGTGAACTGGCGCATCGAGGACATCATCGGCTTCGACAAGCCGATGGACTTTTCCAAGCCGTTCATGCCCGAGACCTTCGCCCGCACGGCCGCGCTCGACTTCCTGAGCCCCGCCGAACGCCTGAAGCTCAACCAGATCCGCGGCTTCGTCTACCTGGCGATGTTCGAGCTGGTGGAGCGCTGCATCCTGCCGATCATCGAGAATCTGGCGCCGTCCAAGCCGGGCCAGGATCCGCAC
>NZ_JBFTZS010000112.1:0-11273 GCF_056406675.1 Caulobacter sp. P1_B12_2
GCGCAGGATCATGGTCATCCGAGTCGGAGCCGGTGCGTCCAGCCCCGCCGACGCGTCGATGTGCATGACGATATCGCTGTCCGGAACCGCCAAGGGCGGCTGCGCGATCTCGATCAGGCCGGCCCCGCCCGCCTGGATGGGCAGGCCCCAGCGGAAGCCGGGCGGCCGCAGGGTCTGAAGCCCGCCGCGATCCCCGGTGCGCGTGCCGTCCAGCCAGTAGTCAGCGCCGTCGATATGGGCGCGCACCAGAACATGGTTGAACTGGGCGGCGCTGGGCACCCGCAGATTCAGGCCGTCGCCGCCCGCGGTGGCCACAAGCACCGGCTCGGCCTGGACGCCCAACTCGCGCAGCAGCGCCAGAAGYAGGACGGTCTTGGCCTTGCAGTCGCCGAACCGCCGCGACCAGGTCAGGTCGGCCGGCGTGGGGCGATAGCCGCCGTCGCCCATGCCGAGGAACAGGTAGCGCGTCTTCTCCTCGACCAGCTGGAGCGCGGCGAAGGCCCTGATCTTGGGATCGGCGCTGGCGGCGACGATCGCGGCCGCTTCGGCCTTCAGCGGCGACCCGGCCGACAGGGTCGAGGCCTCGGTGAACAGCGGCGCCATCCGGGCCGAGATCTCGTTCCAGTCGCGGAAGGTCGAGGCTTCCAGCTGGCCCACGCGCTGGAAGCGGGCCGGGGCGCCGATCGGCGGCCGGGGCGCGGTGACGTTGGCGACGTCGACCGTCAGTTCGTGGGTCTTGCCGGTCATCGAGACCTTGGGCGCCGGATAGCCCGCCGTCGCCTTCCAGGTCATCGGCACGCCGTCGGGCCACAGCAGCCGCACGCGATAGCGCGACGCGACCCCCGCCCAGCCCATGCGCTCGGAATCGTTGCTGGCCCCGCCGAACAGCGGCTCGCTGTGCTGCAGGCTGTAGGACCAGTCGACGACGTCGCCGACCTGCAGGTCGTTGAGCTGGAGACTGGCGGTCATCCGCCCGTCCAGCATGGCCCGCTCCATGTTCTTCTCGCGCCGCAGGACCAGCACGTCCTTGCCGCCCTTGAGCAGGTCGATCGTCTGGCCGTTCCGCACGATGGTCAGGCCGTGCAGGGTGAGCCGCTCGCGCGCCGGATCCCAGGTCATTGACCGCGAGCCCGACCCCGCCAGCCCCTCGGGCTTGGCGATGCGCACGACCCGGCGATTGTAATAGGTGATGCCCTGGGCGTCGGCGAAGGCCTGGTTGTCGTCCAGCAGCATCTGGATGGCCGGCGGCGGTTGGCCGTCGTCGGAGGCCGCCGGGATCGGAGCCGCTTGCACCCATTTGGCGGGCGGGGCGTAGATCGGCTTCTCGTCGGCCTTGGCCTGACCCGCGCCGAAAGCGCCCCCTGCGAGGATCGCGGCCGCGACCGCCAAGGATTTCAGCATGCGAACGCCCCCAAAGCCACGCGGCGCCTGCACGCCAAGTCACAACCTTAGGCAGTCGTAGCAAGCTTCCGGACAAAAGAAAACGGCGGCCGGATCGCTCCGGCCGCCGTTCCTTTTTAGCTTTCGCGGTGAGGCGAAGGCTTAGTCCTTGGTGGCCCGCTCGCGCAGGGCGGCGCCGAGGATGTCGCCCAGCGAAGCGCCGGAGTCCGACGAGCCGAACTGCTCGATGGCTTCCTTCTCTTCGGCCATTTCCAGCGACTTGATCGACATCGAAACGCGGCGAGCCGCCTTGTCGATGTTGACGATCTGAGCGTCGATGCGGTCACCCACAGCGAAGCGCTCGGGGCGCTGTTCTTGACGGTCGCGCGACAGGTCCGACTTGCGGATGAAGGCGGTCATCAGGGCGTCGTCTTCACCGAAGCGAACTTCGATGCCGCCGGTGGTGACTTCCGTCACCGTGACGGTCACGGTCTGGTTCTTGCGGTAGGTGTCGCCCGACATCGGATCGCCGCCCAGCTGCTTGATGCCCAGCGAGATGCGTTCCTTCTCGACGTCGACGTCCAGGACCTTCGCCTTGACGATGTCGCCCTTCTTGTAGCGAGCCATGGCTTCTTCGCCCGACGCGCTCCAGTCGATGTCCGACAGGTGCACCATGCCGTCGATGTCGTTGTCGAGGCCGATGAACAGACCAAATTCGGTCGCGTTCTTGACTTCGCCTTCGACGGTCGAGCCGACCGGATGGGTTTCGAGGAACGAATCCCACGGGTTGGCCAGAGCCTGCTTCAGGCCCAGCGAAACGCGGCGCTTGGACGGATCGACGTCCAGCACGACCACGTCGACTTCTTGCGAGGTCGAGACGATCTTGCCGGGGTGGACGTTCTTCTTGGTCCAGGACATTTCCGAGACGTGGACCAGGCCTTCAACGCCGGCTTCCAGCTCAACAAACGCGCCGTAATCGGTGATGTTGGTGATGCGGCCCGTGAACTTGGCGCCGACCGGGTACTTGGCTTCGACACCATCCCACGGATCCGACTGCAGCTGCTTCATGCCGAGGCTGATGCGCTGGGTGTCCGGGTTGATCTTGACGATCTGCACCTTGACGGTGTCGCCGACGGCCAGGACTTGCGACGGGTGGTTGACGCGCTTCCAGCTCATGTCGGTGACGTGCAGGAGGCCGTCGATGCCGCCCAGGTCAACGAACGCACCGTAGTCGGTGATGTTCTTGACGACGCCTTCGCGGATTTCACCCTCTTGCAGCTGCGACACCAGTTCGGTGCGCTGCTCGGCGCGGGCTTCTTCCAGGATGGCGCGGCGCGAGACGACGATGTTGCCGCGCGGACGGTCCATCTTGAGGATGGCGAAGGGCTGTTCCTTGCCCATGAGCGGGCCGACGTCGCGCACGGGGCGGATGTCGACTTGCGAGCCGGGCAGGAACGCCGAGGCGCCGCCCAGGTCGACGGTGAAGCCGCCCTTGACGCGACCGACGATGGCGCCGAGCACGGGTTCGTTCTTGGCGTAAACGCCTTCCAGACGGGTCCAGGCTTCTTCGCGCTTGGCCTTTTCGCGGCTGATGACCGCTTCGCCCAGGGCGTTTTCCAGGCGTTCCAGGAAGACTTCGACCGAGTCGCCGACCTTGATGGTGGGCTTGCCGGTTTCGTCGACGCCGAATTCCTTCTGGGGAACGCGACCTTCGGTCTTCAGACCGACGTCGATGATCGCGAAGTCCTTCTCGATCCCGACAACGATGCCCTTGACGACGGTGCCTTCCGCGAAGTCGCGGCCGCCCATGGAATCGTTCAGCAGCGCTTCGAAATCGTCGCGCGTCGGGTTGAAGCTCATATCGTCAGCCATGCTGATGTTTAGTCTCGTGTTGTGGGAAGCCCTGTGACGAGCGCCGTCGAATGACGGTTCTCGGGATTCCGGGTGATGTGGGTTTTTGATGCGATCCACCGCGTCCTGAGCGGCGGCGAGGCGGGCGGTGGATTAGCCCTTGGGGTTTCCCCACCGGGCGCGCGCCGTCTCGACGATGCGGCGGGCCGCATCGAAGGCCTGGTCTATAGTCATTTCCGACGTATCAAGCAAGACGGCGTCGGGAGCCTGGGTCATGGGCGAATCCGCGCGGCCGCCGTCGCGTTCGTCCCGCTTGAGGATATCGGCCAGGATTTCGTCGTAGCTGACGCCCTCACCCTGCCCGACCAGTTGCTTCCAGCGACGGTCGGCGCGGATCTGGGCCGAGGCGGTGACGTAGAGCTTGGCTGGAGCGTCGGGGGCGATGACGGTGCCGATGTCGCGGCCGTCGATCACCGCGCCGGGCTCCTGGGCCGCGAACCGCAGCTGGAACTCGCGCAGGGCCTGGCGGACCGGCGTATGCACCGCCACGCGGCTGGCCAGCTCGCCGGCGGCCCGGGTGCGCAGCTCGGGCCGCTCAAGCTCGGCGGGCTCCAGGGCCAGCGCCGCCGCCGTCGCCGCGTTCACGTCGTCCAGATCGCCGCCGCTGTCGGCGACCTTCACCCCCACCCCGCGATAGAGCAGGCCGGAGTCGAGCAGCGGGTAACCGTAGAGCGCGGCCAGGCGCGAGGCGATCGTGCCCTTGCCCGAGGCGGCCGGACCGTCGACGGCGATCATGAAGCCCATGATCAAGCCTCGACCAGATCGCCGCCCAGGCCGCGCATCATGTCGGCGAAACCGGGGAAGCTGGTGGCGATCATGCCGGGTTCGTCGATCTCGACCGGCTGTTGGGCGGCCATGCCGAGGATCAGGTGGCTCATGGCGATGCGGTGATCGCCGTGGGTGTGCACCAGGCCGCCGCCACGCACCGGATGATTACCGCGGGTCGTGCCGACCACGGTCATGCCCTCGGGCTCTTCCTCGACGGTGACGCCGCAGGCCTTCAGGCCGGCCGCCGTCAGGGCGATGCGGTCGCTTTCCTTGACGCGCATCTCGCCGATGCCGCGCATCACGGTCGAGCCCTCCGCGAAGGCCGCGGCCACCGCCAGGATCGGATATTCGTCGATCATCGCCGGGGCGCRCTCGGGCGGCACGACGACGCCCTTCATGTTCGGCGAGTAGCGGGCGGTGATGTCGCCGACCTGTTCGCCGCTGGCCTCGCGGACGTTCGAGATCACCAGGTCCGCGCCCATTTCCTGCAGCGTCGTGAACAGGCCGGTGCGCAGTTCGTTGAGCATCACGCCCTCGACCGTCACTTCCGAGCCGGGGACGATCAGGCCGGCCACCAGCGGGAACGCCGCCGACGACGGGTCGCCCGGCACCGCCACGTGGGTTCCGGTCAGCTTCTGGCCGGCGGGCAGGCGGATGTGGCGGACGCCGTCCTGATCCTCGACGATCACCTCGGCCCCGAAGGCCCGCAGCATGCGCTCGGTGTGGTCGCGGGTGGCCTCGGGCTCGATCACCTCGACCCCGCCCTCGGCGTGCAGGCCGGCCAGCAGCACGGCCGACTTCACCTGGGCCGAGGCCATCGGCAGCTTGTAGGACAGGCCGCGCAGATTGCCGCCCTTCAGGGTCAGCGGCAGGCGGCCCTTGTCGCGGCCCAGCCACGTGGCGCCCATCCGGGCCAGCGGATCCAGCACCCGGCTCATCGGCCGGCCGCGCAAGGAATTGTCGCCGGTGAAGGTGGCGCACAGCGGAAAGCCGGCCGCCGCGCCCATGATCAGCCGCACGCCGGTGCCGGCGTTGCCGCAGTCGACGACGTCGGAGGGTTCGACGAAGCCGCCCTGGCCCTCGATCCGCCAGCGGCCGACGCCCTCCTGCTCGACCCGCGCGCCGAAGCTGCGCATGGCCTGGGCGGTCGCCAGAACGTCCGCGCCCTCCAGCAGACCCTCGACCGTGGTGGTCCCCGAGGCCAGCGCGCCGAGGATCATCGACCGGTGCGAAATCGACTTGTCGCCCGGCGCGCGAACCGTCCCGCGGAGGGGTCCACCGGGGGTGCTCTTCAATCCAGCCGCCGTCATGCCGCCACCGGCCTCCGTATCACGCGCTTTTCACGAGGGGATTGCTTTTGACAGCGGCCCCCGGCCATGGCAAGTGACCCGCCGCTTTCCCCATCTGGATCAAAGGGTCGCCAACTTGGCCAATCCCGAACTGGGCGCAAAACAAATTTGCCCCAACTGCCAATCGAAATTCTACGACCTGGGCCGCCGCCCGGCCGTATGCCCGAAGTGCGGCGAGTCGTTCGATCCCGAAGAGGCGCTGAAATCGCGCCGCGTCCGCGCTCGCTCGATCACCCCGGACTATGACGCCGAGGACGAAAAGCCCG
Source organism: Caulobacter sp. P1_B12_2 (assembly GCF_056406675.1). NCBI lineage: Bacteria > Pseudomonadati > Pseudomonadota > Alphaproteobacteria > Caulobacterales > Caulobacteraceae > Caulobacter > Caulobacter sp. P1_B12_2. The sequence goes on from NZ_JBFTZS010000112.1 coordinate 5,675, forward strand.
CCCCCGCTCCCAAGGAGGAGGATGGCTTCGAGGACGAGGTCGATGAGACCCCGGAAATCGACGCGGCCGCCGAGGAAGTCGTCGAAGCCGATGACGACGACACCGATCCGACCGTCGCCCCGGCCCCGGCCGCCGACGATCTGGGCGTCGATTTCTCGGAAGACGAAGACCTCGCCGAGGACGAAGCCGACGACGTTCCGTTCCTCGAGGACGAAGACGACGAGGACGTCCTGGACGACGAAATCGAAGGTCTGCCGGGCGCTGGCGACGACGACTGACGTCGTCCGCACCCATCGGAAAATTGATCGAACAACGGTCCGAAAGATTTTCCGAAAAAAGTACGCCGGGAGGGTTGATCCAAAAATCCTCCCGGCATAGGTTCCGCGCCTCTTCGGGGGCCACCCACTCGGGACCGCCGGAGACACTGAGGAACACCAACGCTTCCCACCGGGAAACTTGGCAAACCTTGGGGCTTTAGCTCAGCTGGTAGAGCGCTTGCATGGCATGCAAGAGGTCAGCGGTTCGACTCCGCTAAGCTCCACCAAGACGGCCGCTTCCCTAAAGGGAGCGGCCGTTTCCATATCCGGCGCCCGGTTCGGCGGCGCCCCACGACGTCCAGGGCGCTCGAAGCGCGGATGCAACCTTCCCGACAAAAAACGATCTCGTCCTGCGTCGGTTTGACGACCACAGTGCTTCCATGTTCGGAGGCCTGTTCATGCGATCAACCCAATCTCTTCCCCACTCCCCCCTCGCCGTCGCCGTCGCCGCGACCTTGCTGCTGGCGAGTCCGGCCCTGGCCCAGACGACAGAGCCGTCCAGGACCCAGCAGATCGAGCAGGACGCCGCCACCGTGGCCAAGTCGCCGCTCAAGGACGTCGGCGTGGTGAAGGACAAGATCCCCCAGGTGCTGATCGACGCCCGCACCGGGACCTACACCCTGCCCGCGCCCCTGACCTGCAAGACGATCTTCGACGCGGTCGACGCCCTCGACGCCGAGCTGGCGCCCGACCTCGACGCCCCGTCCACCCAGATCAAGAGCGGCATGTCGGCCACCGAGATCGGCGAGACCGTGGTCCACGGCCTGACGCCGCTGCGCTCGTGGGTCCGCAAGCTCAGCGGCGCCGAGAAGAACGCCAACGAGGTCCAGGCGGCGATCATGGCCGGCTCGGTCCGGCGCGGCTACCTGAAGGGCGTGGGTCTGCAACTGGGCTGCAAGCCGCCGGCCGCGCCGCTGGGGGTGACGTTGCCCGCGGCCGCCAAGCCCGCGGCCAAGCCGAAGAAACACTAGTAGGCCCTCTCCCCGTGGGGGAGGCGATCGCGAAGCGATCGGTGGGAGGCGTCGTCGGGTCGTCGATCCTAGACCTGGCTATCAGCCGATCCCCCCTCCGCCGGCTGCGCCGACACCTCGCCACAGGGGGAGGAGTTATTCAGCCTGGCCCCTCACGCGCCCCACAACTTCCGCGCTTCCTCGGCCACGACGTCCGGATACTCCTCCGGCCAGAACAGCTTGGCCTTGGGCAGCCGGCGCACGCCGCGCGAGTTGGGCAGGATGGCGTCCAGATAGTCCGGGCTCTGCTTGGCGAAGATGTCGTCGGCCATGCCCCAGACGATGCGGGTGGGAGCCTTGCATCGACGCAGCGCCGCCTCGATCCCGGCCAGGGGATTGGGGTCGAGGCCCAGGGTGTAGGCGTTGACCAGGGCCTTGCTGGCCGGGGTGGCGACCAACGGGCCGAAATACATCGCGATCGCCGCGTCGGTGGGCTGGCTGGGGTCGGAGAAGCACATGCCGCCGAAACCCTCGGGCGAGCGGGCCAGCTTGGGATCGTTGAACCAGGGAACCAACCACTGGTCGGGATAGATCCCCTCGCGGGCCAGGGCCAAAACTGGCTGCAGGGCCGGCGGCGGGCTGTCGGGCTCGACGTCGCAGTTGGTCAGCAGCAGGGTGCGAACCCGATCCGGAAAGCGGGTGACGAAGATCTGGGCGACGGCCCCGCCGCTGTCGCTGGCGATCAGGTCGACCGTGGCGATCCCCAGCGTGTCGAGGAACACCGCCAGCATGTCGGCCTGGTCGGACGGCGTGACGCCCTGACCGGCGGCCACCTGGGTGAAGCCCAGGCCCATGGAGTCCGGGGCGATGCAGCGGCGATCGCCCGACAGCCGCTCGAAGGCCCCGCGCCATTGGAAGCTGTTCAGCGGGAAGCCGTGCAGGAACAGGGCGCCCGGTCCGGCGCCGCGCTCGACATAGGCGATATCGCCGAACTTGGTCGGCAGGTAGCGGCGGGCGGCGTTCCAGGCGCGCGCGGCCTCGGCGTCGTCCTCGGCGCGGGGCAGGACGCCTTCCGCCTTGCCGGCGCCGGCCGCGACCAGGGCGGTGAGGCCCGCCGCGGCGGTCAAGAACTGTCGTCTTTGCATCGTCCGATCCTCATGGCGGGAGCACGGCGCCCCGATGCGGCAAAGGACTAGAACCGCCCGATCATCGGCTCCATGACCTGCGAGGTTATGGCGATCATGCCCGGCGCGGTTAATGTCAGGTCATGAACACGATGACCTCGCCGCCTCGGGGGGCGCCTGCCACCGCCGATCATCCACTGGGCGACCTGTTGCGCCAGTGGCGCGGCGCTCGCCGGATGAGCCAGATGGACCTGGCGCTGGAGGCCGGGATCTCGACCCGCCACCTCAGCTATGTCGAGACCGGCAAGGCCCGGCCCAGCCGCGAGCTGGTCGCCCTGCTGGCCGGGGCGCTGGACATGCCCATGCGCGACCGCAACGCCCTGCTAGTGGTCGCCGGCTACGCGCCCGGCTACCCCGAGACTCCGCTGTCGGACCCGCAGATGGCCCTGATGCGGCGGGCCATCGAGTTCATCCTGGCCCAGCAGGAGCCCTATCCCGCCTTCGTGGTCAGCCGACATTGGGACGTGCTGATGGCCAATGAGGGCCTGGCGCGGGTGTTCGGCTGGCTGCGCGACGGGGTCCAGCCGCACGGCAACATCATGCGCCAGGTCTTCGACCCGGCCGACATGCGGCCCTTCGTCGAGAACTGGGAGGAGGTGGCCGGCGACCTGATCAGCCACCTGCATCACGAGGCGGCCACCGATAAGCTCTCCCGCGCCCTGCTGGACGAGGTCCTGGCCTATCCGGACGTGCCGGCCCGCTGGGAGCGCCGCGAGCTGGGCGCCGCGCCCCTGCCGCTGATGACCGTCACCTTCCGCAAGGGCGACCAGCGCCTGACCTTCTTCTCGACCCTGACCACCTTCGGCACCTCGCGCGACATCACCCTGGAGGAGCTGCGGGTCGAGTGCATGTTCCCCGCCGACGACGAGACGGCGGCCTTCTGCAAGGCGCTGGCGAAAGACGCCGCCTAGGAGCCAATACAACCTCTGGCGCCAAACTTGCTGACCGGACCTCGACAGGAGGGCCGTTCATGGACATCAGCGCGAGCAGCGGGGCCGCCGAGGCCTATCGGGCGTTCCACCACGAAACCCGCCTGGGGCTGCCGCTGTCCCTGGACAGGGCCGGCGGCGCGATCCTGGCCTCGGTCAAGGACCAGGTCTTCAAGACGTTCGACGCCGATCAGGACGGCAAGGTCACGGCGCAGGAAATCGCCAAGCTCGGCAATAACGACCCGGACAAGCTTGCCGACAAGCAGACCCTGGTCTCGGTTTTCGACCGCAACGGAGACGGCGCGCTCGACGCCGGCGAGTTCGGCGCCTCCAAGCTCCTGACCGGCAAGAACCTCCAGACCCTGCTGGGCGTGCAGGACGAGGCGGGCGTCGCCGGCTGGCTGATTTCGCGGGCGGACACCGACGGCGACGGATCGCTGTCAGCCGAGGAATACGCGACCGTGGCCTCGCCCAGCGTGCGCTCCGGCCGGATCGTGGACGGCGAGAGCGTCTGGGACCCCGCCGAGACGGTCAACGCCGAGATGTTCGGCTGGACCGACGCCGACAAGGACGGACAGCTGTCGGCCGAGGAGCTGGCCACCAAGCTCAAGGCCGCGCCGCAGATCTACCGCTTCGGCGATTCCAGCCAGGCGACCGGCGCCCTCGCCGCGCGCAATGACGGCGACGGCGACGGGGTCCTGTCGGCCGATGAACTGAAGGCGGCGGCCAAGGCGCAAGACCTGGATCCAGGCGCCGTCGACGACCTGATGCGATCGGCCGATCGCGACGGCGACGCCCGGCTTTCCGCCGACGAACTGCGCGCGGCCAGTCAACGGCGTCCGAAGCTGTTCCAACTGGGCGGGGTCGGCGGCGTGCCCGACATTCCCTCGACCGGCGAGGTGCTGCTGGCCCGCCTGCTGAGCTCGACCGTGCGCGCCTTGAACGACCAGATGACGTCGGAGCTGGGCGGCGCCCTGAACCGGACGGCCTAGGCGCCGCGCGCCACGAACCAGCCGTTGCGGAAGCCCTGGTCGGCCTTGCCGTATCTGAAGGCCTCACCCTCGGGCGTGGTGAAACGGCCGCCGGCGGCGATCAGGATGGCGTGACCGGCGGCGGTGTCCCACTCCATGGTCGGCCCATGGCGCGGATAGATGTCGGCCGCGCCCTCGGCGATCCGCACCAGCTTGATCGAGCTGTCCATCGGGGCGCGCAAGCTGAAGCCGTACTGGGCCGCCAGCTCGGTCGCCCGCTCTTCCTTCATCGTGTGGCTGACCAGGGCCAGGGCCTGGCCTTCGGGCCAAACCCTGGCCTGGACGCGGGTTTCCGCGCCGCCGGGAACGTCGCGCTTGAGCACGCCCTCGGCGCTGGTGAACCAGACCTCGCCGGTCGCCGGGGCGCAGATCGCGCCGGCCACGGGGACGCCGTTGTCGATCAGGCCGATATTGACCGTGAAGTTGGGATCGCCGCGCACGAAGGCCTTGGTGCCGTCGACCGGATCGACCAGGAAGAAGCGCGGGCCGATGGCCTCGGGCGTGCCGAACTCGCTGGCGTCCTCCTCGGAAATCGCCGGGATTTCGGGAAAGCGTTCGGCCAGCCGGGCCAGGATCAGCCGCTCGCCGGCCTTGTCGGCCTCGGTCACCGGGCTCTCGTCGGCCTTGCGAACCACGTCCAGCTCTGTGCGCCAGAAGGGCAGGATGATCTCGGCGGCCGCCTCGACGATCGTGGCCAGGTCGCGGCCGTAGTCGGCCAGGTTCGCGATGGTCATCTAGGTCCCTCCAGAGCATGGGCTCGCCCATGCTCCGCTCCTTTTGGTTCTGAGAGTCATAGCCTTCGGCTAGGACCCTCGGGGGTCGTCGCCGACGAACTGCAGGGTGACGCGCGTCGCGTCGATGGTCTGCTTGCCGGCGTCTTCGAAATTGACGGTCACGCGATGGCCGATCACCGACTGCACCTGGCCCAGGCCCCAGTCAGGCTGGTCGGGATGGCGCACGAGGACGCCTGGCTCGAGAAACGGATCCATGACGCGTCCTGATAGGACGGCGGCAGCGTTTGCCAAAGTCCCAAATCACGCCAAAGATCGCGCCATGACCGACGCCGCCGCCCCCACGCCGCCCAACGCCCCCTCGGCTGACGCTCCCGAGTTGAACGTCAACGGCCCCGACTTCGCCGCCCTGGTGGCCGCGCGGCTCTGTCACGACTTCATCAGCCCGGCCAGCGCC
>NZ_JBFTZS010000113.1:0-11272 GCF_056406675.1 Caulobacter sp. P1_B12_2
GCCGACGATCCGGCGCGCCCAGCGCAACGAGGCGACGGCCACATCGCGATCCTCCTGGGTGGCCAGGTAGTTGGGGTCGATCCGGGGCGGGTCTGCCAGGTCGGGCCCCGACAGGCGCACGCCGCCCCGGCTGGTCGGGCGCAGGTTGCAGACACTGGCGGTGAAGGCCCCGAACCGGTGCAGGCCGTCGCCCCACCGGTCCAGACTCAACGGCTGGAAGTGGAACTGCAGGTTCGGCGTGGCGCGGCCGGGGTCGGAGCGGCAGAACATTCCCAGCTGCGACGGCGCCATGGTCAGGGGGCCTGATCGCCGCAGCGCATAGTCCACGCCCATGCCCACCCGCCGGACCAGATTGGCGTAGTCGGTGTTCAGGGTGCGCACGCCGGTCACCTTGTAGACCGGCCGGATCTGCAGATGGTCCTGCAGGTTGGCGCCGACGCCCGGGAGGTGATGCTGGACCGCGACCCCGGCCTGCTTGAGGGCCTCGGCATCGCCGATGCCCGAACGCTGCAGGATCAGCGGCGAGCCGATCGCGCCGGCCGCCAGGATCAGCTCGCCGGCCACCCGGGCGGTCAGCGCCTGGCCGTCGCGCACCGCGCGCAGCCCGACCACTCGCCGTCCGTCGAGCACGATCCGCTGCACCTCGACGCCGGTCTCCAGGCGCAGGTTGCCGCGCGCCAGCACGGGTTTCAGAAACGCCGAGGCTGTGCTCCATCGGCGACCCGCGCGCTGATTGACCTGGAAATAGGACGAGCCCGCATTGTCGCCGCCGTTGAAATCCTCGACCTCGGGCACGCCTGCCTGGGCCCCGGCCTGGCGGATGGCGTCCAGAATGTCCCACCGCACCCGGGGATGCTCCACCCGGTATTCGCCGCCCGACCGGTGATGATCGCCCTTCGGCGCGATGTGGTCCTCATGCCTCAGAAAGTAGGGCAAGACGTCGGACCAACCCCAACCCGTCAGGCCCCGCTGGCGCCAGCCATCATAGTCCTGGGCTTGGCCGCGCATGTAGATCATGGCGTTGATCGACGAGGACCCGCCGATCACCTTGCCGCGAGGATAGGCCAGGGCGCGGCCGTCGAGGCCGGGCTGGGCGATCGTCTCCAGCCGCCAATCGGCGCGCGGATGGCCGATGGCGAACAGGTAGCCGACGGGAATGTGGAACCAGATCCAGTTGTCCCGGCCGCCGGCCTCCAACAACAGGACCTTGATCGAGGGATCGGCCGACAGGCGGTTGGCCAGCAGGCATCCCGCCGAGCCGGCGCCGACCACCACATAGTCGAACGTTCCCAGGTCGATCTCGTCCGCCATCCCGCCGAATCCTCCGCGGCCGCGCCTGTGTCGGGCGGTCGATCCGCCCAGGCTGGGGCAAGCGCGCGGGGTTGGGAAGCCTCAGGCCTCGGCCAGCCGTGCGACGGGCGTTGGTTGTCGCGCCGCCGGCGTGCCCACGATCGCCGCGAGGGCTCCGTCCAGCGTGGGATGGGTGAACCGGAACCCGCTGGCCAGGGCCGCCGCCGGGACGACGCGCTGGCCCTTCAGCAGCAGCTCGTCGGCGAACGCGCCCAGGGCCAGGCGCAGCGGTGCGGCCGGCGCCGGCAGAATGGCGGGACGATTGAGGGCCCGGCCAAGCGCCCGGGCGAAGTCGGCGTTGCGCACTGGCTCCGGCGCCGCGCCATTGACCGGCCCGTCGAGGTCCGGCGTGGCGATGGCGTAGGCGATCATACGCACCAGGTCGTCAAGGTGGATCCAGCTCATCCAGTGGCGGCCGGCCCCGAACGGCCCGCCCAGGCCGAACTCGAACGGCGTCAGCATGCGCGACAGGGCCCCGCCRTCGATGGCCAGGACGATGCCGATGCGCAGCCGCACCACGCGCACGCCCAGATCCTGGGCCCGCATCGCCGCCCGCTCCCAGCGCCGGCAGATCGTGCGCGAGAAGCAGTCGAGGCCGTCGGCGGTCTCGTCCAGAACCTCGTCGCCGCGCAGGCCGTACCAGCCGATGGCTGAGCCGCTGATCAGGACGCTGGGTCGGCGGTCCAGCCGCGCGATCAGCGCGACCACGGCGCGGGTCACCGCCAGGCGCGAGCCGACGATCCGCCGGCGCTTGGCGGGCGTCCACAGGCCGTCGGAGATCGGCTCGCCGGCCAGGTTGACGATGGCGTCGATCCGCGTGTCGCCGGCGATCTGGTCCAGGGCGGTGACGATCCGGATGGGGGCGGGCAGGTCGGCGGCGGTGGTGCGGTCGCGGGTCAGGGCGGTGACCTCGTGGCCGGCCCCAACCAGGGCCGCGATCAGGCGGCGGCCGATCAGGCCGGTGGCGCCGGTGACCAGGACGGACTGGCGCGGCGCCAGCGCCTGGACCAGGGGCGCGGGATCGGCGGAGACGATCCGCCGGGTCCGGTCTGCGGCGGCCAGGTCGCGCAGGCCGAAGACCACGACCCCCACGGCGGCCAGGGCGCAGAGCAGACTCCAGACACCATAGGAGGTTGGGACCAAGGCGGTCGGAGCCGTCGCCCAGCCGGACAGCAGCGGAATCACCAGCGCCAGCACCACGCCGTAGTTCAGGGTCAGCAGGGTGTGGGTGACCCGCTCGCTGGCCGGCAGCTTGCGCGTGCGGTCTTCCTCGACGAAGTCCCACAGGGTCACGACCAGTTCGKCCAGCATCAGCAAGATCAGGACAACCGCCAGCGCCCCTTGTGGCCGGGTCCAGCCGAAGGCCAGCAGCATCACCGCATAGGACAAGTTACGCACGCCGTGCAGCCGCAGCTCGCCCGCCTGCGACGGCCGCCACGCCAGGCGCTCGGTCAGCTCGTGATGATAGAGGGTGTCGAACCCGCCCATCGCCACCTGGACGAACACCAGGCTCCAGATCAGGTCGGTCATCGGCGTGGCTCCTAATGGGTGTGGGCGGGACGCTCGCGGAACACCCCGACCTGCCGGAGCATCTGGCCCAGCAGCGGGTGGCGAAGGTCCAGGACGAAGGCGAAGCCGCCGTCGCCCTGGTCGATGTGGCTGATGGTCAGCGCGCCCGGCGCCAGCCAGGCGGGCAGCTTCAACCGCAGGCCCAACCGAGCCGGACCCAGCGCCAGGAAGTAGTGGCGGTTATGGAAGTGCAGCGCCGTCTCGTCGGCGCTGACGGCCAGAGCGATGCCGAAGCCCCAGCCGAGATACTCCTCCAGGCCGGTCGGGCCGGCGAAGCGCTTGCTGCTGTGGATCACCTGCGGAAAGCCGTGGGCCTGGTTGTACATGCGGGTCCAGAACTGGCCGCCGGCCTGGCCGTCCTCGGTGACCGTCACGACGGCGGCCACGCCCAGGTCGTCGTACAGGGGCAGGGGGGCGCCGATCAGGCGGCACAGCTGGGCCAGCACCTGGCCGGCCCAGTTGCGCCGGCTCTCGATGATCTCGCCGACATAGGTCACCGCCATGCCGGGGCGCAGGCGCTTGCTGAAGCGGTCGCGCACCGCCTGGGGCAGACGGTTCCAGCCGGCCTCGCCCAGCAGGGCGCGGAAGCGCAGGTCGTGCAGATGGGCGGGCCTGGCGAGCGCGGGCTCCGGATCGCTCCTGACGTGGGTCGGATAGAGTCTTTCGAGGTCGAACATCGCCAAATCCCCTGTCTCGTCTTGCCTGTTATTTCTGTCTAAAGAGAAATATCAGGGCAAATTTTTAGGTCGTCTTGTCCGGCTTGCCGCGGCCCATGCCCAACAGGCCGACCACCTTCGAGCCCATCTTGATCAACGACATCAAGGTGCTGGGCGGCACGCTCAGCATCTGGCCGTACCAGCTGTCGATCGTGGTGACGAAGCCGTGCATCTCCTTCAGCCGCTTGCGCGCCACCGTGCTCAGGGTGGGATCGTTCTCGGCGGCGGCCAGGACGGGACCCAGAGCCTCGACCATCGGATCGATCTCACGTTCCTTGCGGCCCTGGGCGATGCGGGTCAGCATCTGCCAGAGATCCGCCTCGGCCTCGTAATGGTCGCGCCGGTCGCCCAGCTGCGGCACGCGGCGGATCAGCTTCCAGCCGATCAGCTCGCGGATGCTGTTGGAGACGTTGGAGCGGGCCATGCCCAAGCTGTCGGCGATGTCCTCTGCGGTCATCGGCTTGTCGGCCAGATAGAGCAGGGCGTGGATCTGGGCGACGGAGCGGTTGACGCCCCATTGCCCGCCCATGTCGCCCCATCGCAGCACGAACTGCTCGACCGCGGCGGGGAGGCGTTTCGTGGTATCTGCTGTTTCTGTCATGACAGAAATATGCGACTGATGACGAGCGGAGTCAAGCTGACGGCTTGCGGCTTGGCTGGCCATAAATCGGTTGTCATCCCGGACAAACGCGAAGCGCGCGGATCAGGGACCGCCGGAAGCGTCTGCGTTCACGCGTCAGACCCGGGTCTGCGCGCTTCGCTACGCCCGGGATGACAACAAAGGGGGTGAGCCCGAACCTCTACCGGATCGGCAGGAACACGTCCGTCACAGCTTCGTGCTCGGGCACATCCGGGAAGAAGCTGACGCGCTGGGCGAACACCGGGAAGTCGCGCGGCTCATGGCCGGCTCTCGGCAGCCATTCGCCGTAGAGGTAGTTCACGGTCGCGCGCAGGTCGTCGCTGGAGCCCACCTGGCGCAGGACCGCGCAGCGACCGGGCGGGAGGATGCCGGATATCACGCCCGCATCGTTCGGTTCGATCCGCCGATCGCTGGCGGCGCAGAGGTCCAGGCGGAAGACCTCGGGCGGGGTCTCGTCCTCGTCGACATGGAAGATGTTGTAGGTGGCGCTGAGCCGGGGCGGCAGGCCGGCGGCTCGGCGCCAGGCGATAAAGCGGCGGATGCTGTCGCCGATCCGGGCGGGATCGCCCCGATGCTCCAGCACCGCCACGGCGGTCTGGGGAAAGTCGATAATACGCACGTCGGCGTCGGTATAGGCGGGTGACATGGTCTTGCTCCGGGCTTGGGTGAGCGGCGCGTGCGCCGTGAGCCAAGGAGTCCACCGGGGATCTCGTCGAAAGGCGCTGGGGCTCTGGTCGAACCGCCGGCGGAAGGCGCGGCTGAACGCTTCAGGCCCTTCGTAYCCGCTGTCGAGGGCGATGCGCAGCACGCTGTCGCGGTCGCGAAAGGCCAGCCTATAGGAGGCTCGCTTCAGGCGCGCGAGTTGGACGTACCGGGCGACGCTGATGCCGAACAGCGACGAGAACTGCCGTTGGAAATGGTGTTTGGAAAAAGCCGCGACCTCGCTCAGCGTCTCGACGCTCAGATCATCCTCCAGATGCTCGTCGATATGGGCGAGCACCCTTCGCATTCGTGCGTGATAGGCATCGACGGGGTTGTTCTTCATCCGCGCCTCCTTGGCACGGACGGCTGTAAGGGTCAGAAGGGCTCCGAACCTGACCGAACGTGCCGAGTGTCTTGGCAGATCGCGCCGAAATAGTGAACGCCGGTCTCCCAACCGTGAAATTCGTGATCACGAAGGCTCGCCGACCCCGTCCGACAGGTGCACCCTCGGGTCGGGACAAGTGGCGAGAAGGGGACGGGATCATGAGCGAGGAAATCACGGGCGGCGGCGTCAGCTACGAAAAGGTCGGCGCCGAGTATTTCGACAAGCGCGGTCTCAAGCGCTACGCGGGCGTGTTCTCGCTGTGGGCGCTGGGCGTCGGGGCGGTGATCTCGGGCCAGTTCTCGGGCTGGAACCTGGGCATGGGCGTCGGCGGCTGGGGCGGCATGCTGGTGGCCACCCTGATCATCACCGTCATGTATCTGGGCCTGACCTTCTCGATCGCCGAGATGGCCGCGGCCCAGCCGCACACCGGCGGGGCCTACAGCTTCGCCCGCGCCGCCATGGGGCCGTGGGGCGGCTTCATCACCGGCCTGTGCGAGAACGTCGAATACGTGCTGACCGCCGCCGTCGTCTGCTTCTTCATCGGCTCGTACCTGGGGGGCATCTTCGAGACACCGGCCTGGGTGCAGCCGCTCTACTGGATCGGATCCTATGTCGTCTTCGTGGGCCTGAACGCCGGCGGGGTGGCGATGTCGTTCCGGTTCACGGTGTTCATCACCTTGCTGGCCCTGGCCTGCCTGGCGGTGTTCTGGGTCAGCGCCCTGCCGCACGCCGACTTCTTCAAGTACGCCATGAACGTGGGACCGGGCGGGACCGAGCTGCCCAACGGCCATGGACCGTTCCTGCCGGCCGGCGTCGGCGGGGCCCTGGCGCAGTTGCCGTTCGCGGTCTGGCTGTTCCTGGCCATCGAGCAGTTGCCGCTGGCGGCCGAGGAGAGCCACACGCCGCAGCGCGACCTGCCCAAGGGCATCATCCTGGGCATGGCCACCCTGATCGTCTCGGCTCTGCTGGTGCTGTGGCTCAATTCCAGCATCCCGGCGGGCGCCTTCGCCCTGTCCAAGTCGGGCGAGCCGATCCTGGACGGTTTCCGCGCCATCTATGGCGGGGCCCTGGCCAAGGTTCTGGCCGCCGTCGCGGTGGCGGGGCTGATCGCCAGCTTCCACGCCATCATCTTCGCCTATGGCCGGCAGATCTATTCCCTGTCGCGGGCCGGCTACTTCCCGCGCGCCCTGTCGGTGACCCACGGCGTGCGCAAGACTCCGGACGTGGCCCTGCTGACCGGCTCGGTCGCCGGCCTGGCGGTCATGCTGGCCGTCTGGTTCATCCTTGGGGCCGAAAAGGGCGCGGCGGTGATCGGCGGCACCCTGCTGAACATGGCGGTGTTCGGGGCCATGCTGTCCTACGTCGCCCAGGGCGTGTCGTTCATCCTGCTGCGTAAGAAGTTCCCGCTGATGGATCGACCTTACAAGAGCAGGTTCGGCCTGACCGGCGCGGGCCTGACGGTGGTGATCTCGCTGGTGACGATCTTCTACCAGCTGAAGGATCCGATCTATCGCACCGGGGTGATCGGCGTGGCGGTCTGGTTCGCCGTGGGCATCGTCTATTTCGCCCTGGTCGGCCGCAAGAAGCTGGTGCTGTCGCCGGAAGAGGCCTTCGCGATCAGCGGCGGCAAGACGGCCTACGAGACACACTGACGGAGCCAGGCGCTCCAAGGCTTTGGGGGGCGAGCGGCGGGACCTGTCCCCAGCTTGTCCCCCGAAACTCGCGACGATCTCGAATACCGATGTTCACCCAGGCGCCGCGACGCGCTATCGAGGGGAAACAACGGTGAGGATGCCCATGACGTCGCGGTCCGTGATTTCTGCCCCCTTCTTTGCTGGCATGGCTGTTGCCTGCGTACTCGGCGCTTTCGCGACGCCCAGCTTCGCCCAGGTCCCCGCCAACCTCACGGCCGCCCTGGCCGATCCGGCCCGGCCGGCGGCCGACACCGCCCGCGACGCGGCGCGCCACCCGGCCGAGATCCTGGCCCTGGCCAACGTCAAGCCGGGCGGCAAGGTGGCCGATTTCATCATCGGCGGCGGTTATTTCACCCGCATCCTGTCGGCGGCGGTGGGCCCGACCGGCGCGGTCTACGCCTATCAGCCGGCCGAATTCATCAAGTTCCAGGCCAAGTACGGCGAGGACCTGAAGACCGTCGCGGCGGCCTACAAGAACGTCACGCCCCTGGACGGCAGCCTGATCGGGCTGGACCTGCCCGACGGGCTGGACGCGGTGATCACCGTGCAGAACTATCACGACCTGCACCTCAAGCCGTTCCCGACCGACACCGCCGCCAAGGTCAACGCCGAGGTGTTCAAGTCGCTGAAGCCGGGCGGCGTGTTCCTGGTCGTCGACCACTACGCCGCTGACGGTTCGGGCCTGACCGCCCCGGACACCCTGCACCGCATCGACATCGCCGCCGTGAAGTCCGAGGTCGAGGCCGCCGGCTTCAAGCTGGCCGCCGAGAGCCCGCTGCTGCGCGCCCCGGCCGACCCGCGAACCGCCAGCGTCTTCGACCCGTCGATCCGGGGCAAGACCGACCAGTTCATCCTCAAGTTCGTGAAGCCATAGGGGAGGGGGAGGGGGCACGCGCTCGCCGCCAGCCGCGCCGCACGACAAGAGCGCTGCGCGCGAGGGCGTGTCCCCAACGTCGTCCTACCCCCCGAACGACCGTCCGGATCCGCCGAAGCCGCCGCGCGAGATCACCGAGCTGCGGCTCTGGACGCGGGTCGGGGCCCGCATCTCCGGCGCGTTGAAGCTGTCGGTGCGCACGCGGGTGCGGCCGGTGACGTAGTCGCGAGACAGCGGATAGCCGCCGCCGCCGTAATAGCCGCCGTTGCGATCGCGATACATCGGCGCGCCGTAGTAGCCGCCGCCCATGTTGTTCAGGGCCTGGCCGACGATGAAGCCGGTCAGCAGCGGGGTGAAGAAGCTGCCGCCGCCGCCGTTGTTACGCGGCACGCACTGGTCGACGCCGTAGCGTTCCTCGCAGCTCTGCTGGTCGCCGAACTTGGGGGCGTTGGCGGCGCTGTCCTTCTGGGCTTGGGCGTAAGCGGTGTCGCACTGGGCGGCGGTCATGTCGCCCGAGCTCTTGCAGTCGCTCAGCGAGGCGTAGGTCTTGGCGTCGACCTCGCGCGAGGCGGCCGGCGGGTCGCCCCACTGGGTGGCGGTGCCGGGATCGTCGCAGGCGCTGACCGAGATCGCCGTGCCGGCCATCAGGCCGGTCAGGGCCAGGCTGCTGGAGCGCAGGCGGCGTCGTGAAGGCGAGGCTTGGGGGATGGAGGATTGATCGTTCATGGCGCGCCTCAGGCCGTCATGCAGGCGGCGTTGAGCAGGCCGACCGCCAGGGAGATGCTGAGCAGATAGACGCCGGCGGCGATCTCGCCCTTCTCGATCCGGGCGGTGACGTCCTTCATCACCACCACGCGCACCAAGGTGAAGGCGGCGATCTGGATCACGCCCGCCAGGGCCGCCCAGGCGCAGAACTCGACCAGCGACACGGTGTTGCTGAGCGCCGAGGCCAGGGGGAGCACATAGCCGACCAGAGCGCCGCCCAGGGCCAGGGCCGCGGCGACATTGCCTTCGCGGATCAGCTTGCCCTCGTCGTAGGGCGTCACCCACTGGTAGACGATCTTGAAGATCACCGTGAACAGGCCGGCGGCGACGAAGGCCACCACGAAGGCCAGGGCGCTGGCGCCAAATCCGTGCAGGTCCATCTTCTTTTCCCCCTAAGGCCCCTAGGCCCGGAATTCGCCGACGCCCAGAGGGACGCCGATCATGATCTCGAACGACACCTCGGTGCGGTCCTCGTTCTCCTGCTCGATGGCCAGCAGCAACTCGCGGCCTTCGCCGGGCAGGTCGCGGCCGAACAGCATGCAGGTCTGATAGATTCGCCGGTCTGGGATCCCGTCGCGGTCGTCGTGGACATCTTCCCAGAAGGTGACCGGGTCCTGGCTCTCGGCCTCGTCGCCGAACCACAGCCGCTGATATTCGGGCAGGCCGGCGGCCGTGAAGGTGCGGGCTCGCAAGCGCTGGCCCCAGGCGTCGCGGTCGGCGCGGCCGCCCGGATAGGCGCTGTTCCACGGGACGAAGACGGTGATGTCGTTGACGCGCTGGCCTTCGCGGTCGTCGGACACGGCTTGGAACATCACGTCGTCGTCGGTGTAGAACCGATGCACGAAGCCGCCGTCCTTCAGGTCGACCAGGCCCTGGGCGGTGATTTCCAGGGTGTCGCGGTCCAGCGGGAAGCGCAGATCGTCGCCCAGTCGTCGCCAGGCCAGGGTGTCCAGCCAGACGGTGCGGCCCAGGGTGACGTTGCGGATCGCCGGCAGGGCCGAGGCGGGCGCGGCGTCCTTGCGGCCGAAGAGCTTGCTGAACATGAACGACCCGATGCGAAACTCGCGTCACATGTACGACGTGGATCGTCCGCACAAAAGGGGGCCACACAAAAGGGAATGGCGGATTACCAACTTGTCATGCGCGCACGTAAGGTTGCGCTCTCGACGACTGGCGTTCGCCCGCCCATCTAGTATGAACGGCGCCAAGACTGGCTCGCCGAAGGAGACACCGCCCGATGACGACCCCCGCCTGGACTGTTCGCTCGCTGAAGACGGCGCTTTCCGACGGCTTCAGCGACGCCATGACGGCCCGCGTGGTCGAGGGCGCCGATCCGATCCTGCTGGTGACCATGCACGATCACGGCGATCTGGAGATCTTCATCAGCGTCAGCGATCAGCAGATCGCCGCCTCGGTGCTGCTGTGGCCGGTCGACGAACAGGCCGACCGCCACGCCTTCAACGAGTTCCTGCTCAAGGCCCACAAGCTGGTGCCGCTGTCGAACTTCGGCATCAGCGCGGTCGGCGACCGCGACTATTACGAACTCTTCGGTGAACTGGCGACGACCTCGTCGCTGGACGATATCCTGATCGAGCTGCGGGTCCTGGCGCAAAACGCCATCGAGGCCGCCTCCGACCTGCGCTCGTCCTTCACCCCCGCCACCGCTTAACTCGCGATCCTCGGAGACCCCCCATGTCCATCTGGAACAAGCTGTTCACCCTGGGTCGCGCCGGCGCGCACGAAGCCACCGCGGCCGTCGTCGACGCCAACGCCCTGCGCATCCTCGACCAGGAAATCCGCGACGCCGATACTGCCCAGGGCAAGGCCCGCGACGACATGGCCACCCTGGTGGCCCGTCGCCGCATCCTGGAAAAGGAAGTCGCCGGCTTCCGCGACCAGGTCACGAAATATGAGGGCTCGGCCCGCGCCGCCGTCCAGAAGGGTGACATGGACCTGGCCCGTCAAGTGGCCCAGCGCATCGCCGACCTCGAGCAGGACATCGCGCTGAAGGAACCACAGATCGGCGACATGCGCGTGGCCGAGGACCAACTGCACACCGCGATCACCGCCACCGACCGCCGCATCGAGACTCTGCGTCGCGAGGTCGATGTCGTGAAGGTCAATGAGAGCRTCCAGAAGGCCCAGGCCGCCGTCTCGGCGCGCGGCGCGGGCGCCGGCGCTTCGCTCGGTTCAGCCGCCGACAGCCTGGCCCGCATCAAGGAACGCCAGATGATCCGCGGCGAGAAGATCAAGGCCGCCGGCGAACTGGAAGACCGTCGCACGGGCGCCGATCTCGACGAGAAGCTGCGCCTGGCGGGTATCCTGCCGGGCCAGTCCAGCGCCGACGACGTCCTGGCCCGCCTGGCCCCGGCCAAGCCGACGCTGCAGATCGAGCAGAAGGACGGAAAGGCCGAGTAGGACCTTGCGCCGCCTCAAGCTGACCCCGCGTCCCGACTGGCAGGCCAAGGCCGAGGCGGTCGGGTTCGTCTATCACCACACCGAAGGCCAGGCCTATTGGGATGAGAGCGTGGCCTACGCCTTCACCCTGGAGCAGGTGGAGCAGGACCTGGAGCCGGC
>NZ_JBFTZS010000114.1:0-12878 GCF_056406675.1 Caulobacter sp. P1_B12_2
CCTGCTGGCCGCCTACCAGCAGCGGGAAAGCCGGCTTCGCAGCTTCGCGGTGGCGATGGAGCAGCGTGCGGGGGCGGTGGGACTGAAACCCACAGCCGCCTCAACGCCCGTCATCCTCGGACTTGTTCCGAGGACCCCTGCGTCGGCTGCGAAAACGGCAGGCGGAGAAGTCGCGACCTAGTCGGCACGCGACAGCTCGGCGGCGCGAGAGGTCCTCGGAACAAGTCCGAGGATGACGGGCGTTGAGGCGGCTGTGGGTTTCAGTCCCACCGCCCCCGCACGCTGCTCCATCGCCACCGCGAAGCTGCGAAGCCGGCTTTCCCGCTGCTGGTAGGCGGCCAGCAGGTCCTCGGGCGAGGCCTGGGCCATCTCGTCCCGCGTCGCCAGCCAGCGGGCCTGGGAGCGCCCCAGGGCCGCCGGCGAGACGCCGGCCGCCAGCACCGCCTCATAGGCCGCCGCCATCCGTTGCTCGGCCTCGCGCAGGGTGGGATCGATGCAGGTCATCTGGGCCGCCAGGGTCGGGGCTTCGCGGCAGCCGACCGTGTCCTCGGGCGGCGCGACGTCGGCCAGGGGCGTGGCGGCCACGGGCGCGCTGACGGCGGTCGGCAGGGCGCCCCAGGTCTCTGGGTGGGCCACGGGACGCGCGTCCGAGGTCAGGACGATCCGCAGGCCGCGCGGGGCATGGGCGATGACGGTCAGGGGCGCCTCGGGGGGCGGCACCTGGAACACCAGCGGCCGGGGGACGGGCTCGGGGGTCTCGGTCCCCAGCAGCAGCCACAGGCCCCAGACGCCCAGCGGCATGGCGATCAGGCCCAGCAGGATGTTTCCGCCGAACCGTCGCCTGGGGGGCGGCATCACGCCGTAGCGGCGCTGGCCCCAGGTGTCGGACGCCGGGTTGCGTTCGTTCCGGGCCGCCCAGTTGTCGTTCGATGGCGATGTGAGACGCAGGTAAGCCATGCCACTGTCCTGACCACACGTCCCGCATGCGCGCGCGAGCCGGGTCCCCAATGACGGCTTGAAAAAGCAACAGCGTGACTGTGGCGGAATATAGCCGCTTCAGGCGCTCAGTATTATCCGGGAGAACCCCAGGTTTCCCCGAGGTATTTACTGGATCGTCTACTCAAGCTCTACCGGCTTGGGACGACAGATGATCGGCGGTGATTCCGATCTTGGCTAAGGCCATGGTCCATTTGTTGTCGTAGTCGTCGCCGAATAGTAGCGCTTCGTCGGCGTCGCAGATCAGCCAGACATTGTCGCGCAGCTCCTGCTCCAGTTGGCCGGGACCCCAGCCGGAGTAGCCCAGGGCCAGGATGGCGTGGCGCGGCCGGCGGATCTTGCTGCCCAGGGCGTCCAGCGCGTCGCGGGTCACGGTCAGGGCCAGGCCGTCGGCCACCGGCACCGTGGAGTCGGGCGAGGTGTAGTCGTCGGTGTGCAGCACGAAGCCGCGCTCGCGCTCGACCGGACCGCCGAGCATCACCAGATCGCCGCCGGCCTCGATCTCGGGCGCGACGCCCAGGTTGTTGAGCAGCTCGAACAGGGTCAGGCCCTCGACCGGGCGGTTGACCGCCAGGCCCATGGCCTTCTCGGCGTCGTGGGCGCAGACGTACAGCACCGCGCGTTCGAAGCGCGGATCCTCGATGCCGGGCATGGCCACCAGCATCTGTCCGGCGAGGAAGCCTGTCTGGTCTCCCTTCGGGTCGGGGTCCGCGTGATCCTTGYGAGATGAGTCCATCCTCAGAGGATCGGATCGGAACGCGACAGTTTCAAGTCCAACCTTCCCTTGGCGATCGGCTCGGGCGGCTTTATCTCCGTTGCGCGCTCTCAACGAACACGCAACGCACAGGACACCACACATGGCGATCAAGGTTGGCGACAAGCTTCCTTCGGCGACTTTCATGACCAGCACGGCCGAGGGGCCGGCCCCGGTCACGACCGACGATCTGTTCAAGGGCAAGACCGTCGCCCTGTTCGCGGTGCCCGGCGCCTTCACCCCGACCTGCTCGGCCAAGCACCTGCCGGGCTTCAAGGATCACGCGGCCGACTTCAAGGCCAAGGGCGTGGACGTCATCGCCTGCGTCTCGGTCAACGACCTGTTCGTGATGAAGGCCTGGGGCGCCGACCAGGGCATCACCGACGAGGTGGTCCTGCTGGCCGACGGCAACGGCGAGTTCACCAAGGCCATCGGCCTGGACTTCGACGGCAGCAAGTTCGGCATGGGCCTGCGCTCGCAGCGCTACTCGCTGATCGCCAAGGACGGCGTGGTCGAGACGCTGAACGTCGAAGAGGGCGGGGAATTCAAGGTCTCGTCGGCCGACTACATGCTGGGTCAGCTGTAGGGTTCTACGACATCGCGACGATTGGGGACACGCCCTTGCGGCGTGTCCCCGGATCACGCGCCGGCCTCCTCCGGATAGGCCGCGCACCGATTGGGGACACGCCGCAAGGGCGTGTCCCCGTTTCGCTCTACGCGCCAAGCATCTCCGGCGTCACGGATTCCAGATCCGCCGACCCGCCCGTCACGGCCGCGACCTGCCCCGGCACGCTCGCCAGCACGTTCTCGCCATAGACCCGCGCCAGCGCCAGCCGCAGGCCCTCTGGCTCGGCCAGCGCGCCCTTGGCCAGCATCCAGCCGCCGACGGTGTCGCCCAGCAGCTTCAGATAGGCCGTGGCCCCGGACAGGGCGTCGGGCATGGCCCGGGCCCGGCGTTCGATCAGCCAGGCCGTGGCGGCGCTGGCCGCGTTCAGGGCCGCGTCGAAGCGCAGGGCGAAACCGGCCAGGTCGCCGCCGGCGGCTTGCAGCAGGTCCAGGGTGTCGCGCATGTCGTCCATCAGGTCGCCGATCGCCTGGCCTTCGCCCAGCATCAGCTTGCGGCCGATCAGGTCGATGGCCTGGATGCCGTTGGCGCCCTCGTAGATCGGGGCGATGCGGGCGTCGCGATAGTGCTGGGCCGCGCCGGTCTCCTCGATGAAGCCCATGCCGCCGTGCACCTGCACGCCCTGCGAGGCGACCTCGACGCCGATGTCGGTGGACCAGGCCTTGGCGATCGGCGTCAGCAGCTCCTCGCGCAGCTTGGCGGCGGCGCGCTCGTCCTCGGTCGCGGCGTGGGTCGACAGGTCGGCGGCCACGGCGGTCGACAGACAGATCCCGCGCGCCGCCTCGATCTTGGCCTTCATCAGCACCAGGGTCTTGCGGATGTCGGGGTGGTCGTAGAGCCGCGAGGGCTGAGCGCCGGTCCAGGCCGATCGGCCCTGAGTGCGCTCCAGCGAGAAGTCCAGGGCCTGCTGGTAGGCCCGCTCGGCGATGGCCGTGCCCTGCGCGCCGACTTGAAGCCGCGCGGCGTTCATCATCGTGAACATGTGGGCCAGGCCCGAGCCCAGCTGGCCGACCAGTTCGGCCTTGGCGCCTTCGAACAGCATCACGCAGGTGGGCGAGCCGTGGATGCCCAGCTTGTGCTCCAGCCCGCCGACCCGCAGGGCGTTGCCCGCGCCCAGGGCGCCGCTCTCTTCGACCATGAGTTTGGGGGCCAGGAACAGCGAGATGCCCTTCACGCCGGGCGGGGCGTCGGGCGTGCGGGCCAGCACCAGGTGCAGGATATTGTCGGCGGCGTCGTGGTCGCCCCAGGTGATGAAGATCTTCTGGCCCGACAGGGTGTAGCCGCCGTCGCCGTCCGGAGTGGCCATCGTGGTCAGCGCGCCCAGGTCCGAGCCGGCCTGGGGCTCGGTCAGGTTCATGGTGCCCGTCCACTCGCCCGACACCAGCCGGGGCAGGTAGAGGGCCTTCTGGCGGTCCGAGCCGTGGTGGGCCAGAGCCTCGATGGCCCCCAGGCTCAGCATCGGGCAGAGGCCGAACGCCATGTTGGCGGCCTGGACCATTTCCAGCACCGCGACCTCCAGGGTCTTGGGCAGGCCTTGGCCGCCATGCTCGGGCGCGGCCGCCAGGCCGGTCCAGCCGTCCTGGGCGAACTGGCGATAGGCATCGGCGAAGCCGGGGGCGACGCGGACCACGCCGTTCTCCAGCTTGGCGCCGACCAGGTCGCCGGTCCGGTTGAGCGGGGCCAGCACCTCGCTGGCGAACACTCCCGCGGCCTGCAGCACCGCCTCCACCGTATCGGCGTCGGCCTCCGGGAAGGCGGCGGCCAGGCGGTCGAAGCCGGCCACGTGCTTCAGGGCGAAGGCGAGGTCGCGAACGGGCGCGCGGTAGGTCATGGGACGGGTCCGATCTGGCGTCAGGCTCAGGTGAACTTCGTTTAGATGCTGCAGCGCACCGTGCAAAGCCGAACCGATCACGGCTTCGTGAAGCGCGGTCCCTTCATCGGCGGGCCAAGCTTCCTAAGTTGGGGGTTCAGCAACTGCTGCTATTACAGTTTGGAGACTGTCCCTCATGAATCGCCGTTTCGCCTCCGCCCTCCTGGCTGGCGCCCTCCTGGCCGCGCCCGTCGCCGTCCTTCCGGCCGTCGCGTCCGCCCAGGCTACCGCCACCGACCCGGCCCAGGCCCCGGCCGGCGCCTGGACGATCGACAAGAAGCACGCCAGCCTGACCATGAAGGTCACGCACTTCGGCACCTCGCACTACACCTTCCGCTTCGCGCGCGAAGCGATCGACGGATCCTACGACTACAACCCGGCCAAGCCGCTGGACACCAAGGTGTCGATCACCATCGACGCCGCCGCCGTCGACACCGGTCTGCCGGACTTCAACAAGGAAATCGGCACGGACCCGAAGTTCTTCAACGGCGCGCAGTATCCGAAGATCACCTTCGTCTCGACCAAGGTCGAGCCGGGCAAGCTGACCGGCGACCTGACCTTCCGCGGCGTGACCAAGCCGGTCACCCTGGACGTCAAGTACAACGGCTACGCCAAGACGCCGTTCGGCTCGCAGATCATGGGCTTCTCGGCCACCGGCACGATCAAGCGTTCGGACTTCGGCTTCACGCACCTGAAGGGTCTGGTCGGCGACGACGTGGACCTGGAGATCGAAGCCGAGTTCAATCCGAAGAAGTAGGCCAGACGCCGAGCGCGAGCTTGGCCTTGGAAACGACATCGGTTCGAGCTTCAATTCGAACCTGCTTGAGACGAGGACGACCATGACCGCCGAAGCGCCTATCCAGACCCCTTCGGCGGCGGGTCGCTCCCCCCGCTACACGCCCCGTTCTCGCTATACTGGGGTGGCGATCGTCATTCATTGGCTGATCGCCGCCTCCATCCTCTTCCAGATCATCCTGGGCTGGCGGATGGGCGACGAGCCCAAGGGGCCGGCCACCTACGCCATCTTTCAACTGCACAAGTCGATCGGCATCACGATCCTGCTGCTCAGCCTGGCGCGCCTGGCCTGGCGGCTGACCCACCGCCCGCCGCCGCATCCGGCGACCCAGCCGCGCTGGGAGACGATCGCCTCGCAGATCGTCCACGTGGCCTTCTACGTGATCATGATCGGCCTGCCGATCACCGGCTGGATCATCGTCTCGACCAGCAAGCTGACCATCCCGACCGTGCTCTACGGCGCGATCCCTTGGCCGCACCTGCCGTTCCTGCCCGAGCTGGCGGCCGGTCCCAAGCATCTGTGGCATGAGATCGGCGAGAACGGCCACGGCCTGCTGGTCAAGACCACCTATCTGCTGCTGGCCCTGCACCTGGGCGCGGTGGCCAAGCACCAGATCCTCGACCGCGACGAGGTGCTGGGCCACATGGCGCCGGGCGCCAAGCCGGGCTGGCTGGAGCCGCGCGCCTGGCTGGCCGCCGCGGGCCTGATCGCCGTGATCGCGGCGGGCTATCTCTACAAGCCGGCCGTCAAGCACGCGGCGCCGGCGCCCGCCGAGGTCGCCGCCGATGCGCCCGTCGCGGCTCCGGCGTCTCCGGCCACGCCCGCCGAGGCGACGACGCCCGCCGCTGAAGCCGCCGTCCCTGTCGAGCCGGACAAGGCGCTGAAGGATCCCGTCGCCTGGGCCGTGGCCAAGAGCTCGACCCTCGGCTTCTCGGCCACCTGGGCCGGCGATAGCATCGAGGGCCAGTTCAAGCGCTGGACCGCCGACATCCTGTTCTCGCCCGAGGCCCTGGACCGCTCGAAGCTGACCGTCAGCATCGACATGAGCTCGGCCGCCACCGGCGACGACCAGCGCGACTCCAGCCTGCCCAGCGACGACTTCTTCGCCACGGCCGCCCATCCCAAGGCGACCTTCACCGCCAGCAAGTTCCGCAAGACCGGCGAGGGCAGGTTCGTGGCCGACGGCACGCTGGACCTGCGCGGCGTCAAGAAGCCGGTCAGCCTGCCCTTCAGCCTGAAGATCGACGGCGACACGGCCACGGCGCGCGGTGTAACCACCCTGGACCGGACGGCGTTCGGGGTTGGACAGGGTGAATGGGCCTCTACGGATCAGATCGGCGGCAAGGTGAAGGTCAGCTTCGCCATCACGGCCAAGAAGAAGTAGCGGCCGCCGCGAAGGCGCTCGCCGGCGGCGGCCTGGTGCTGCTGCCGACCGAGACCGTCTACGGCCTGGGCGCCGACGCCTCGAACCCCGCTGCCGTGGCGGCGATCTTCGAGGCCAAGGGCCGCCCACGCTTCAACCCGCTGATCGCCCACGTCCACGACGTCGAGACCGCCGCGCGCATCGCCGCGTTCGATGATCGCGCCCAGGCCCTGGCGGTCGCGTTCTGGCCCGGTCCGCTGACCATCGTCGCGCCGGTCCGCGACACGGCCGCCGTCTGCGACCTGGCCCGGGCGGGGCTCGACACCGTGGCCATCCGCGTGCCCGGCCATCCGCTGTCGCGGGCCGTGCTGGCCGCGTTCGGCGGGCCGGTGGTCGCCCCCTCGGCCAATCGCTCGGGGCGACCCAGCCCCACCACCTTCGCCGACGCCTTCGCCGAGACCGGCGACAAGGCGGCCGTTGCGCTCGACGGCGGCCCCTGCGACGTCGGGCTGGAAAGCACCGTCGTGGCCGTGCTCGACGGCCCCGTCCGCCTGCTGCGCCCAGGCGCGGTGACCCGCGCCCAGCTCGAGGCCGTGGTCGGCCCCCTGGCCGAAGCCGACAACGACGCCAAGCGCTCGCCCGGCCGTCTGGCCCTGCACTACGCGCCAGACGCTCCGGTGCGGGTCGACGCGACGGCGCCTGAGGCCGGCGAGGCGTTCCTGGCGTTTGGAGAATGGCCGGAAGGCGAGGGAGTCTTCAACCTCAGCCCTTCAAGCGACCTCGCCGAAGCCGCCGCGAACCTGTTCTCCTATCTGCGCGCCGCCGACCGCACCCAACCCGTCGGCATCGCCGTCGCGGCGATCCCGGACGAAGGCCTGGGCGAAGCGATCAATGACCGGCTGCGACGCGCCGCCGGGTTCATAGGATAGAGCCGATGAAATTCCGCATCATGTATATCGAGGACAAGTCCAAGGGCGTGAACGGCCCGGCGCGGATCGGACGGGTCCGGCTCTCCAAGACTGGGGAGACGCTGTACTACGGTGGGCGGTCGTTCGAGGCCCTGCGCAATTCGGGCCTGAAGGCCAATTTCATCGATCAGGAGAGCGGTCAGGTCTTCTGGATCGCCAAGGCGCGTAAGGGCGGCGACGATCGCCTCTACAAGGGCGCGGGCGATCCGCCGGTGATCGACGACGACGTGCGCGAGGAATACTGGCGCGACGTGCGGGGCATGCCGGATCCAGAGGCGAGCTAGTCCAGGGCAGCGGATGTCGGTCAGCGCGTATAAGCTCGGTAGATACTGACAGGGCCGATCTCGGAAGCGTATCCTCCCGCGCCATGACCAAGCCCGTTCCCGCCGACACCCTGTCCCGCCTCAAGGCCGTGCTCGGCGAGGGCGGATGGAGCCAGGATCCCGACCGCCTGGCCCCCAAGCTGCAGGAGTGGCGCGGGCGATGGTCCGGCGAAACACCGCTGCTGGCCCTGCCGCGCTCGACGGTCGAAGTCGCGGCGGTGGTGGGGATCTGCGCTGCTGACGGCGTGGCGATCACCCCGCAGGGCGGCAACACCGGCCTCGTCGCCGGCCAGATCCCGCAGGGCGAAATCCTGCTGTCCACCGAGAAACTGATCGCCGTGCGCGACGTCGACGCCTTCGACGACGTCATGGTGCTGGAGGCGGGGGTGACCCTGGCCAAGGCCCACGAGGTGGCCCTGTCGGTCAATCGCCGCTTCCCGTTGAGCCTGGCCTCGGAGGGGTCGTGCACCATCGGCGGCCTGGCCTCGACCAACGCCGGCGGCACGGCCGTACTGCGCTACGGCGTCATGCGCGACCAGATCCTGGGGATCGAGGCGGTGCTGCCCAACGGCGAGATCTGGAACGGCCTGAAACGCCTGCGCAAGGACAACACCGGCTACGACCTCAAGCACCTGCTGATCGGGGCCGAGGGCACGCTGGGGATCATCACCGCCGCCAGCCTGAAGCTCTATCCGCTGTTGGCCTCGCGCTGCGTGGCCATCGCCGCCGTCGCCACGCCGCACGACGCCATCGCGCTGCTGGCCCGGGCCAAGGACGAGACCGGCGGCGCCGTCGAGGCCTTCGAGCTGATGAGCCGCCTGGGTGTCGCTTTCGCGCTCAAGCACATACCGGGCCTGCGCGAACCGCTGGAGGCCGTGCATCCCTGGTACGTTCTGATCGAGACCGCCTCGGGCGAGCCCGGCGCGGCCGAGGCGGCCATGGAGCGGCTGCTGGCCGGGGCGCTGGAGACCGGCCTGATCCAGGACGCCGCCGTCGCCCAGTCCGAGACCCAGGCCCACGCGCTGTGGGCGGTGCGCGAGAACCAGTCCGGCGGCCAGAAGCCCGAAGGCGCGGCCTGGAAGCACGACGTGTCGGTGCCGGTTTCGAAGGTGGCGGACTTCATCGACCAGGCAACGGCGGCGGTTGAGAAGCTCTCGCCCGGCGTGCGCGTGGTGGCCTTCGGCCATGTCGGCGACGGCAATGTGCACTACGACGTGCTGCGGGCCGATGGAGCGACGGATGACTCTCACGACGCCCTGCGCGACGAGGGCGCGCGGATCGTCCACGACATCGTCGCGTCGATGAACGGCTCGATCAGCGCCGAGCACGGCCTGGGGGCGATGAAGTCGGCCGAGGCCCTGCGCTACAAGAGCGCGGTCGAGATCGAGGCCCTGCGCGCCGTTCGCGCGGCCCTGGACCCCCAGCGGATCATGAACCCGCGCGTGCTGTTCTAGGCCGCGTCGTCCTGGCGTCGCGCGGCCGCCGCCGCCTGGGCGCGCCGGACGCCCAGGCAGATGAACATCGAGGCCAGGGCGCCGAGCGGGAAGGTGGCCTTGAAGTAGCCCGCCTGCTGGCCGGGTCCGAGCAGATTGATCGCCAACGGCAGGAAGCCCCACGACCCGTCCGCGGCCCGCATCCAGAACGCCCCGACCCCGACGAAGCACAGCACCGCCCAGGCGATGCGCCACTTCAGGCCCGGGGTGCGGATCACCAGGAACAGGGCGACGAACATCACCAGCGGGCAGGTCAGGGCGGCGATCAGGCCAAGGAGCTGGGGCATCGGTCGTGTCCGTCGAAAGGGCGGGCAACATCGCGGCGAGCGGCCCCCTTGTCCAGCCTCGCACTAGCTTCGGCTCGTCCGAGCCTCTATCTGCACGGCCATGCTGATGGTCATCTCTCCCGCCAAGTCGCTGGACTTCACCGCGCCCGATCAGGTGCTGCCGCTCACCACGCCCGAGCTCAAGACCCAGATCGCCGAGCTGGCCAAGGTGACGCGCAAGCTGACGGCCGCCGACCTGCGCCGGCTGATGCACATCTCCGAGAAGCTGGCCGAGCTGAACCACGCCAGGTTCCAAACCTTCGACGCCCAGGTCGAGGACGGCCTCCAGGCGGTCATCGCCTTCAACGGCGACGTCTATGCCGGCCTCAACGCGCGTGAACTGGACCGTCCGGCCCTGGACTGGGCCCAGGACCACCTGCGGATCCTGTCGGGCCTGTACGGCGTGCTGCGGCCGCTGGACGCCCTGCAGGCCTATCGCCTGGAGATGGGCACCCGTCTGAAGACCAAGAAGGGCTCCAACCTCYACGACTTCTGGGGCGAGACCATCGCCAAGACCCTGAACGCGGCCGCCAAGGACCACGCCGATCCGACCCTGGTGAACCTGGCCAGCCAGGAATATTTTGGAGCCGTCGACGCCAAGGCCCTGAAGCTGCCGACCGTCACCTGCCACTTCAAGGAAGAGAAGGGCAACATGCTGCGGGTGCTGGGTTTCTTCGCCAAGAAGGCCCGCGGCCGGATGGCCCGCTTCGCCGTCGACAATCGGATCGACAAGGCCGAGGACCTCAAGGGCTTCGACCTGGACGGCTACAAGCACCGCCCTGAGCTCTCGACGCCCGCCGACTGGGTTTTCGCTCGCCCCCAGCCCTGAATTCATCTACCGATGAATTATAAAGCCTCGCTCATCGCAAGAGCGAGCTGTATGCTGCGTTGCAGCAAATTTGGCAGGACTGTCAGGGAGCTCGTCGATGGCCGTGGATTTCGGTTTGCAGGGTCAGGTCGCGATCGTGACCGGCTCGACCAGCGGCATCGGCCACGCCATGGCCGACGCCTTGGCCGCACAGGGCGTCAACATCGTCCTCAACGGCCTGGGCGAGATGAACGCCATCGAGAAGACCCGCGCCGAGCTGGCTGAAAAGCACGGCGTCGAGGTGCTCTACAACGGCGCCGACATGACCAAGCCCGGCCAGATCGCCGAGATGGTGTCCGCCGCCAAGGCCGAGTTCGGCGAGCTGGACATCCTGGTCAACAACGCCGGCGTCCAGCACGTGGCCCCGATCGAGGACTTCCCGATCGACCAGTGGGACCTGATCATCGCCATCAACCTGTCGTCGGCCTTCCACGCCACGCGGGCGGCGATCCCGATCATGAAGGAGCAGGGCCGCGGGCGGATCGTCAACATCGCCTCGGCCCACGGCCTGGTCGCCTCGCCGTTCAAGGCCGCCTACGTGGCCGCCAAGCACGGCATCCTGGGCCTGACCAAGACCGCCGCCCTGGAACTGGCCACCTTCGGCATCACCTGCAACGCCATCTGCCCGGGCTTCGTGAAGACCCCGCTGGTCGAGGCCCAGATCGTCGACCAGGCCAAGGCCCGGGGGATCTCGGAAGAGGCGGTGATGAAGGACGTGATCCTCGCGGCCCAGCCGACCAAGCAGTTCGTCACCTTCGACCAGCTGAACGGCCTGCTGCTGTACCTGGTCTCCGACGCCGGGGCCTCGGCCAACGGCTCGGCCTTCAGCATCGACGGCGGCTGGACCGCCCAGTAGCCGGGGACATGCCCTCGCGGCGTGTCCCTCACGCCGCAAGGGCATGTCCCCGATCGTCTGACGGAGTCCGCATGCCCATCGGTCCGTTGAAGAAGAAGCCCTCGGGCCCCAAGCCCATCTCGCTGGCGCTGCAAGGCGGCGGCTCGCACGGGGCGTTCGAGTGGGGCGTGCTGGACCGCCTGCTCGAGGAAGACGATCTCGAGATCATGGCGGTGACCGCGGCCTCGGCCGGGGCGATGAACGCCGTCTGCCTGGCCCAGGGCCTGATCGACGGCGGCCGCGACGGGGCCAAGGCCCGGCTCGAACGGTTCTGGAAACAGGTCAACCGCAACGGCGGCCGCAACGTGTTCGGCGACACCGGCATCTGGACCAGCGCCTTCGCGGGTGGGGCCGACTGGCTCAAGAACAGCCCCGGCTGGCGGCTGGCCGAGACCTTCGCCCTGTCGATGAGCCCCTACGAGTTCAACCCGTTCAACCTGAACCCGCTGCACGACGCCCTGGAAGGCGAGATCGACTTCAAGGCCTTGCGCGAGCGCTCGCCGATCAAGCTGTACATCGCGGCCACCGAGGTGCGGACCAGCAAGTCCAAGGTGTTTCGCGAGACCGAGCTGACCGCCCGCCACATCATGGCCAGCGCCTGCCTGCCCCAGGTGTTCCAGGCGGTCGAGATCGACRGCGAGCCCTATTGGGACGGCGGCTTTCTCGCAAACCCGCCGCTGTGGCCGCTGTTCTACGACGACACCCCCGACGACATCCTGCTGGTCAGCCTCAACCCGTTCGTCCGCGAGGAGACGCCCAAGACGCCGGGCGAGATCATGGACCGGCTGAACGAGATCACCTTCAACGCGGCCCTGGCTAGCGAGCTGCGGGCCATCGGCTTCGTGCAGAAGCTGCTGGATGAAGGCCTGCTGAAAGACACCGCGCGGGGCCGCTATCGCAAAATGCTGATGCACGCCATCACCGCCGACAAGGCCCTGGCCGACCTGTCGCTGGGCAGCAAGTTCGACACCGAGTGGAGCTTCCTGACCGACCTGCGCGAACGCGGCCGCAAGGCGGCGGACGACTGGCTGGGCAATAGCCTGACCGAGGTGGGGGTGAGCTCCAGCCTGGACCTGAGGGCCGGGTTTCCGTAGCGGGGACATGCCCTTGCGGCGTGTCCCCAAACCCATCCCCGGCGCTTGACCGCTCCACGCTCCCCCGCCCAAGCTCCCCGCCGGGATTTCAGGAATCGAGGGGACGGCATGTTCGCAAGAGTTTCGGGGCTGACTCTGGCCGCCGCGTTGCTGGCCGGGCCTGCGCTCGCCGCGCCTTCGGTGGCCGAGGTCCAGGCCGCCGCCAAGGCCGTCCAGCCCAAGGTCGTGGCCTGGCGGCGCGACGTCCACGAGCATCCCGAGCTGGGCAACCAGGAGGTCCGCACGGCCGCCCTGGTGGCCAAGGAACTGAAGGCCCTGGGCTTCGAGGTCCGCGAGGGCGTCGGCCGCACCGGCGTGGTGGGCGTGCTTAAGGGCGGCAAGCCCGGCAAGGTCGTGGCCCTGCGCGCCGACATGGACGCCCTGCCGGTCGAGGAAAAGACCGGTCTGCCGTTCGCCTCCAAGGTCACGGCRCAGTGGGAAGGCCGGACCCTGCCGGTCATGCACGCC
>NZ_JBFTZS010000115.1:0-11259 GCF_056406675.1 Caulobacter sp. P1_B12_2
CGTGGTGCCCGAAGGCGTCGACACCGTGCTCTTTGCTCCCGAAGCGGTGGCGGACGCTCGCCCCGGCGGCGAACCCTTCCGGTTCCTTTGCGTGGGCAAGTGGGAGGCGCGAAAGGGCATAGTCGGGCTGGTGGATTGTTTCCGTTCGACCTTCGACGGGGCCAAGGCCGAACTGATCCTGCACGCCCACAATCCCTATCTGCCCGATTTCTCGATCGAGGACGCGTTGAGCGGCCTGGACGTCGCGCCGGGCAGCCTGCCCGCGGTCAGGCCCAGCCAGCCGGTCGGTCGGGGAGGGATGGCCGCGGTGTATCGGCAATGCGACGCCTTCGTGCTGCCGACCCGCGCCGAAGGCTGGGGCCTGCCGATCCTGGAAGCCATGGCCACCGGCCTGCCGGTGATCGCCACCCGCTACAGCGCGCCGGTCGACTATCTGGACGAGACCAACGGCTATCCGTTGCACGTCGCGGCCATGACGCCGGTCGACGATCCGTGGTTCTACAATGTCGGCGAGTGGCTGGGCGACTGGGCCGAGCCCGATTGGGGCCACCTTCGCGAGCGTCTGCGCGAGGTGTTCGAAGCGCAGGACGCGGCGCGCGCCAGGGGCCGAAAGGCGAGGCGGGACGTCGAACGATTGTGGAGCTGGGAGAAGGCCGCCGAAGCCGCTGTCCGTCGCCTGGAGGCCATCATCGCACATAAACCCAGGGTCAATATTGCGTGAAATCACACGTTTATCGCTCAAAACGTCCAGGTAGCAGATATCTAATAATTTCGTTTTGAGGTTGCATTGATCGTGTTAGCTTAGCCGAGGCTCGTCTCCCCTGCGCCCGAGGCGCATTCCGCGAGCCCACCTGCATAATCTGGGTTCGGAGGAAGCGATGGAGGCGGGCTCGGGGCGCGACGACCTTCGCGACGACGCGCCCGGCTGGCTGCTGTTCGCTCTCCAAATCGATTCCGGTGAAACCGCCGCCGTCGCCGTCAGCATCCTCGAAGCCAGAAGCAAGTCTTCGCGTCATCGTTTGCCGGACACGGCGGGCGGCGGTTTCGCCTGGGTTCACGACGCCGATCCCGACACGCCGCCGCATGTGATCGCGCTCGACCTGAACGGCGCGGTGGCGGTGGCGGTGCGCATCCCCCTGGGCGGCCCCGTCCTGTGCCTGAAAGCGGGAGCGGCGACGCATCGCGCGGCGCGCTCGACCCACTTCCCGGACGCCAGGATCGAGGTGGACGGGCGCGGCTATCCCGCGGCGGCGAGCTTGGACCACGCCTCGGGCTGGCTGGACCTCAAGGTCGAGATTCCCAGCACCGTGCTCGCGATGTCGGTTCGGTACTTCTTCGCGCAGGGCGGACCGTCGGGGCTGGGCGCGCTGCGCTATCCGGTGATCAGCCCCAGCGCGAGCCGGGTCGAGCGGCTGACCGGCGCCTTCCATCCCGGGCGCCCCTTCCACCCGCGCGGCGGGCTGACCTTCGCCGGCAGTTCCACGAACGCCTATCGCACCAATCTGCGCACGACCCTGGGCCAGGCGATCACCATCGCCCCGATCGCCGATCGCTCGCAGATCGGCTACCAGTGGGATCCTGCGGCGCAGGCCTTCTACCCGACGCCGAAGGGCGACTGGCAGATCGGTCTCGACCCTGAACCGGTCGGCGACACCAACCTGGACCTGCTGTTCGGGCTTTCGGGACTGGAATTCGGCCGGGTCGGCGATTCAGGGATTCTGCGCTTCGTCACCGACGCGCCGGCCTTCGCCCTGGGGTTCGCGGGCGAGGGCGCGACCGGTGGGGCCGGCCCGCGATCGATGACCTCGGCGTGCCCCGGTTCGCCCTATCCCGTCACCACCGCCTGGCTCTATCCGATCGAGACCGTCCCGGGGCCGACCATGGGCCTGGCTCGCGGATACTATTCGCAGCCCCAGGCTTCGGGGCTGTACTCGCCCGGACCCACCGGCACGTTCCTCAACGTCTTCTCGCCCCCGTTGGGACGGTTCATTCCGCCGGAGGACCTGCAGCCGGGCGGCGCGACCGGGGTGCTGGGCGCGCCCCAGGCCTCGTTTCCGGTGGGACCCTACGCCGGCGTCGATGTCGGGCCGGACGGCTCACAGCCGGCCGCGGTCTACGAGCAGTTCGAGAACCAGCTTCTGGCGCCCACGCGCTTCGCGGCGATCGCCGACATCAACTTCAACGCCGAGATTCTCGCTCGGGGCGGGCCTCTGGGCGCCACCCTGCCCAGCGGGATCACGGGGCCCACGGGGCCAGTCGTCAGCGCCGTCACCGCCCGAGGGCTGCTGTCGGTGTTCTCCAAGGACCGGACGAAGTGGGAAAGCCTCAAGCTGGCCCAGACCACCTCCAACGAGGGCGGCTTCCAGGAACTGGTGCTGACCGAGATCGACGCCACGCTTCGCACGGCCCTGCTGGAGAGCCAGCTGTTCCTGGTGATCTCGGATCCGGAAGCCCTGCAGAAGCACGCCTCGGTTCCCTATCAGGTCCGGCAGGCGGTTCTAGACGTCTTCTCCCTGTATGGCGCGACGGCGGGGCTGCTGGCCAAGGTCCGCCTGCTGCAGCGCGCCGGCGTCTATACAGGCCGCGCCTATTTCGAGCCCGACGCGAAGATCGCCCTGGGGGCGGATTTCGACCAGCAGATCCCGACCAGCGCCCACTTCCCGACGCCGCCCGGCATCACCTGGGGCCAACTTCTGCTGCGCGAAGCGGCGCTGGCGCAACTCACCGTCAACGGCTGGACCTTCGATCTGTCCCCCAYGCGCTGGACCGACGCGGACGGGGTGGAGCAGACGATCTTCATCCTGAAATTCACCGACCGCAGCCTGGCCGACCTGATCGACGACCCGGGGTCGTGGACCTTGCCGACCCTGCTCAACAAGGACCCCGCCCGCACCCAGGCCCGGCTGAAGCAGATCGTCGCGGACGCCCGCGATGCGGTAAAGCGGGGCGAGAGTGAATTCGCCAACTTCGTCGGCAACATCGTCGATGCGGGCGGCGCCGGCGCCGACAGCCCGCCCTGGAACGGGGCGCTGTTCCTCAACGCCTTCGTGCCCACCAGCAAGCTGCCGCCCGACCTGGAGGGCCTGGCCGCGGGCATCTCCTCGCCCGATTTCCGCGCCCACCACTTCGGGATCGACCTGTCGCCCTTCGCCGTCCAGCAGGGCCGGATCTGGCTCAGCGACAGCGCGGTGTTCGGCCTGATCTTCTACGTCGATCCCGCCGACCTGGTGTTCAACGGCCAGCCCTACGACTTCAAGGTCCTGTCGCTGAAGATCCTGTTCGCCAACTCGGAGATCGCCAGTTTCGCCAGCCAGGTGGAACTGCTGATCACCCAGCTGTTCGGCGAGACGGCGACGCTGGTGGACGGCGAGCGCGGCAACAACATCATCCTGAACGGCGCCTGGCAAAAGCACGGCGGGACCGACAGCTACTCCTTCACCCAGCAGGGGCGCTCGACGTTCGGGATCACCAGCAAGGTGCTGGACTCGGTGGTCGTCACCAAGGCCCAGTTCATCACCGAAAAGCCGCACGCCGGCTCGCCGTCGACCGTCGAGGTGACCTCGCGCTTCCTGCTCTGGGGCGCGATGGGGTTCCAGCTGCTGAAGGGCTTCGACCTGTTCTCGTTCGGCCCCCTCTCATCCGGAGCGGGCGAGGCGGGATCCAGCGAACTGGCCTTCTCGAACATGTTCGTGGCGATGCACTTCGATCGCTACCAGCCCACGGATCGGAGCTTCAGCTTCGAGGCCGGGCAGATGTCGTTCGACGCCTCGGCCAGCAGCGCCCGTCCCGAAAGCCTGGCGCGGCGTTTCCCGCTGTCGGTCTCGCGCATGCTGCAGAACACGCCGCAGGCGATGACGGGACCCACCGGTCGGTCCGGCCCGCCCCCGCCGCCCGCCAAGACCGCCACCCCGGCCCAACTGGGCTATCTGCCGGTCAACACGCCGCTGGTGGCGGGGTCGCTCGGCTCGGAATGGTATGGGCTGGAAATGACCCTGAACCTGGGCTCGCGCGGCGCGCTGGCGGGGCAGGCGGCGATCACGACGACGTTGCTGGCGGCCTGGGCGCCGTCGCAGAACGCCTACAACGTCGCTTCGGGCCTGCGCTTGCCGGGGTCCGACGGCCGCTCCATCCAGATCGCCGGACCACTCGGGATCGACATCGGCAAGATCGAGATGATGCTGAACCCGGCGGACAGCAGCTACCTCATGCGGTTCCGCAATGTCTCGCTGGGTTTCCTGGGGCTGAAGTTCCCGCCCGGCGGCCGGACCAACGTCCTGCTGTTCGGCGACCCTGACCCGCAGAGCAACAGCTCGGCCCTGGGCTGGTACGCCGCCTACAAGAAGGACGCGGCGCCCAAGGACAGGGACAAGACCGCCGAGGCCGCCGTGCTGCTCGATCACGGAGACCCGTCATGACCGGCGCCATGGACATGTATTTCCTCGACGTCGGCCAGGGCGACTGCACCTATCTCGAGGTCGGAGAGGCCGGAGGGGACGACTTCGAAAACTACCTGATCGATTTCGGGTACAAGCAGCGTCAGTTCAACGGCGATAATCCGCCCTATCAATCCCTGGAAATTCTTGTCCGCCTGATCTCGAAATCTTCCACCCTGGAAGGTCTGGATCAGCCGCAGATCAGTAAATTGTTCATAACGCATCCGGACGGCGACCATTGGAACATGATCGCCGCCTTGATCAATGGAACCGGGCTGGAGGGCGAGAAGCTCTGGGAAACGATAGGCGGGTGGAAGGCGGGCACGACGCTGAAGTTGAAAGGCCTGGTCTTCGGCTCGGCGGAAGCCAACTACGCCAAGCAGGGCGATCCGTGGCTGATCATCACCGAGGCGCTTGGGGATCAGACCCTCATCACGCGGCTCGACAACCAGGATCATGATCCGCAAAGCGGTGTCGATGGCGCGGTGGGGCCACGCTGGACCGAAGTCGGCGGCGCTCTGAAGATTTTCCTGATCAGCTCGAACTTCCCGAAACTTGCCGGCCGCGAAGCGCCCAATCCCAAAAGCCTGTGCCTGATCTTCGAATATGACGACTTCAAGCTGATGTTGCTGGGCGACGCCGAGCCTACGACGATCGGTCACAAGTTGAAGGAATGGTACGCTTACGGAGACTACGAATTTCTACAGTGCGATGCACTAAAGCTTGCTCACCATGGCAGCAAGAAAGGGACGCCTGAATGGTGGCCCGAAATCGTGAAGCCGAAATACGCTTTCGTCAGCGGTGATTATTATTGGTCACATCCATACCATCAGGCCTTGGAGAATGTTTATAGGGCAAATTCTCTAAAGGAGAATTTTATGAAACATTGGGTTACGAGTTCCAGGAACGATGAAAAGGATTATGTTTCAGAATCCATAAAGAAAGCGATGTTTTCAAATCTTTGGTATGTGGTGACTTCGAGTAAACCGCTCAAAGCCAACAATCAAAAAGGCAAGTCTCTGCAATACGAAAAGGGGCAGTACATCGGGGTAGCTTGGTTGCTGCAGAAATTCGAGGGGCAAGCGCTCGCGGCGATAGCTTACTCGCCG
The DNA here is from genome assembly GCF_056406675.1 of Caulobacter sp. P1_B12_2. Lineage (NCBI taxonomy): Bacteria > Pseudomonadati > Pseudomonadota > Alphaproteobacteria > Caulobacterales > Caulobacteraceae > Caulobacter > Caulobacter sp. P1_B12_2. The sequence goes on from NZ_JBFTZS010000115.1 coordinate 5,543, forward strand.
ACGAATGTCTGGCCCGGCATCGATGAGACACCCGTCCCGGTATCAACCTAGCCCCAGGTCATGACGATGCCGGTTCAGAACCTCGATCAACTGATCAAGCTGTTGCAGGACGCGGTCCAGGGACCGGCCGGCGGGAAATATATCGTCCTGGACAAGGCGCTGCTGCCTGAGGCCGGGACGCTGGCGGACTATCTCGTCCTGTCCCAGTTGCGGGTCGATGCGGAGGGCGACGCGCCCCTCATCCAGCCTGAGACGGGGCAGGGCTATGTCGCCATCCGCGGCGACGCCGACCTGTTCCAGCCCAAGGACAAGGCGGCCGTCAGCTATGCCGTGAGCATCATATGCCGGGTGGTCCAGGGCGCGGGCGGTCCGACGGTGACGATGGTGGCCACCGCGATTCCGACCGACGCCGCCGCCTGGACGTTCGCCAGCAATTTTGCGGCGCTGCCGAAGTTCTATGGGTCCAAGAAGGGCGAGCCTGGCCTGGTCTGGCAGGACAGCTTCTACGGCGACATCGGGATCAGTCAGCCGGTGTTCACGGTCTCGACCGTCGAGGGCGGCGATACTCCGGCCGGGCTGTCCCTGGCCGCGGAGCTGGATCCGACCAAGGGGGCGCTGGGCGCGCATGTCGGCGACTATCTGCAAAGGCAGATCGCGCTGTCGGGCCAGATCACGATGCGCGCGGGCAAGTTCCCGCTGATCGCTCTRAGCGGCGACACCCACTACTCGATCTCTCAACTCGCCACGGTCGATCTGGTCCTGACGACCGACGACAAGAGCGGCGAGGATCCCGACAGGTCGTTCGCCGGCGTGGCCAGCACGATCACGATCGGCAGCCTTCCCAAGCTCAACATCACCGGGCCGGTGATGGAAGGCTCGACCATCTGGGTCCTGACGATCACGATCGCCAACCCCACCGACTACACGCTGGCCGACGGCGTGACCTCGCTGCTGAGCTTCATCGGCGCCAAGGACGTCCAGCTTTCCCTGCCCGCCGGGATCGACGCGCTGGCCTCGATGTACCTGGCGTCGGCGACGGTCGGCATCGTCATGGAGAAGGGCAAGCCGTCGATCGGCCTGATCGGCTTCAGCGTCAAATACACCAAGGACTGGCCGCTGCCGCTGCCGGGCGGCAAGATCAGCGACGTCGAGATCTCGTGGTCCGTCGCCGATCCGTTCGCCGCCTATTTCCTGACGGGGATGATCTCCGGCGCGTTCGTGATCTCGGACGCCGGTTCGGCGCGGCGCGTGTCGAAGGGGGCGGGCGCCGACCTGATCAGGCTGGCGGCGCGGGCGGACATCAGCGCCTCCAAGGGAGCGACGATCCCCAGCGTCGTCATCAGCGCGGTGCTGGATCAACCCAAGGACCAGCCGGCCTCTATTGACGCCATCGTCAAGCATTTCTCGGGCTTCGATCCCGACCTGGGCGTCGACGTCACGGCCCTGAGCCTCGAGATCGACACCGGCGCGCGCACCCTGCTGTTCTACGGGGCGATCCAGACCGACCTGTCGATCATCATCCCACAGATCAAGCTGACCGGCGCTTCGTTCGGGGTGCAGGTGACGCCCAACAGCGTGACCGGTTCGCTGGGCGCGGGCTTCGCGATCGGCAACCTGCCGCTGGCGGTTTCGGCGGACTATCGTGGAGCGGACGCGGGCTGGCTGCTGACGGGCGGCGTCCCGCCCTCCGCCGTGGCCTCGAACTTCACCCTGTTCAACGCGGCCTCCGTCGATGCGTCGACGCCCGTACTGCTGGGCGCCGCGTCAGGCCTGCCGACCCTGGGCCAGTGGCTGACCAGCGTCGACGCCGGCCGGTTCGCCGACGTGCTGGGGCCCGTCGCCGACATCCAATTGCGCGGCCTGCAGGTCGCCTACGACACCAGCGCCAGCAAGCTCGACTTCGATACGACCGTCGGATGGGCGTTCAATCTCGGCTCGATCGCGCTCGACCTCGAAGCCCAGTTCCAACTGGCGGCGGTGTTCAAGAAGCCGGAGAACCAATATTCGGGCAAGCTGCGTGGGACCGTGCACGTCGATGCGCTGGCCCTGTCGGTGATCTATTCGTTCGATGTGCTGGGCAACAAGACCTACACGTTCGCGCTCGACTACAAGGGCCGGACGCTGACGGCGGTCCTGAGCCGCAACAAGGCCGGCGAGCAGATCCTCAACGTCGCCATCGGCAATGTCAGTTTCGGCGACATCCTCGAATATCTGCTGACCCTGGTCGACGGCGGTTCGGGCTTCCGGCTGTCGTCGCCGTGGGACGTTCTCTACGACATCAGCTTCAACAATCTGAGCCTGGTGATCAATCTCGACACTCGCGAGATCGGGATCACCTACCGCGCGGACCTGAACCTGGGCATCGTCAACATCAAGACGATCGGCCTGACCTATGTGAACCGGGCCGGCACGCGGACGGTCGACATCTCGATCACCGGCCGGTTCGTCGATCAGGACTATACCGAAGCCGATCCGCTGAGCTGGGACCTGCTCAACGACCCGCCGCCGGCCCCGCCCGGCAAGGGCAAGCAACTGCTGGACCTGCGCTATCTGGGCCTTGGTCAGAACGTCACCTTCCGCGACGCGCGCACCTTCAACACCGTGCTGGAAGTGATCAAGGCGCTGGAGGCCGACTTCACCGAGGTCGACGGCAAGGACGGCAACCCGCTGGCCAACCTGCYGGCCATCCGGTTCTCGGGCGACGGCAACTGGCTGATCGGCGCCGACTTCACCCTGATGGAGACGGTCTCGCTGGCCGGGGTGTTCAACGATCCGGTGCTCTACGGGCTGCGGGTCGCGCTGGCCGGCGAGAAGGCCAAGTCGCTGGCGGGGCTGGCCTTCGAGATCCTGTACAAGAAGGTCACCGACGACATCGGCGTCTATCTGATCAAGCTGAAACTGCCCGACGCCATGCGGCAGATCGAGCTGGGCGCGGCCTCGATCACCCTGCCGAACATCGCCCTGGAGATCTACACGAACGGCAATTTCCGGGTCGACGCGGGCTTCCCGGTCGGGACCGACTTCTCGGGGTCGTTCAGCCTGCAGCTGTTCCCGTTCGTGGGCTTCGGCGGCTTCTACTTCGCGCTGCTGGACGGCCAGACCTCGCGCACGGTGCCCAAGATCACCAACGGCAATTTCTCGCCGGTCATCGAGTTCGGGCTGGGCCTGTCGATCGGCGTCGGCAAGACGATCGACAAGGGCGTGCTCAAGGCCGGAGCGACCCTGGCCGTCACCGGCATCCTGGAAGGCACGGTCGCCTGGTTCAACCCCAACGACCGGGCCACGCCCAGCGACATGTTCCTGCGGGTCAGGGGCTCGGTCGCCCTGGTCGGCAAGCTGTTCGGCGAAGTGAACTTCGTGATCATCCAGGTGCGCGTCGACGTCACCGCGTCGGCGATGGCGACGATCCTGCTGGAGTCCTATCAGCCCACCGAGATCGAGCTGGCCCTGACGGTCGAGGTGTCGGCGTCGCTGAAGATCCTGTTCATCACCATCCATTTCAGCTTCTCGCTGGACCTGGATCTGTCGTTCACCATCGGCCACGCCAGCAACGCGCCCTGGGCCATCGCGAGCGGCGGCGAGAGCGAGCAGCGCCACCTGCTGCTGTCCCAGCGGACCGGCTATCGCCCCCGTCAGATCAAGGCCGCGCACCTGCTGGCGGCGATGCGTCGCGAGAGCGGCGAACAGGTCACGTTCGACTGGACGGCGACCGGCGGTCCGGCGAACGGCCCGATCGAGATCGACATCATCGTCGCGCCCAGCGTGACGGTGGCTGAGGGCGAGACCGTCCACGCCCGGGCCACGGTCGGGGAAGCCGGCAATAATCTGGAAATCGTCCTGCCGCTGTACATCCGCAACGGCATCAAGCCCGGGGCGAGCACCGCCGCCGAGGTTCAGGGCGCCAGCGAAGACGACGCCGAAGCGCCGTTCAATCAGCTGGTCGCCGCCGTGCTGGGCTGGACGATCGGCGCGCTCAAGGCCGAACAGGACAGCGCGGTGTTCGGGGCCGCGCCCGAGGGCTCGGTGTCCATCGCCCATCTCCAGGAGATCGCCGACTACCTGGCCGAGCCGGCCAACCGCCAGGCGTCGTTCACCTACAAGGCCGTCACGGACTTCCTGGCCAGCAACTTCGTCCTGAAGGTCAGCTCGCCGCTGGGCGCGACCGGCACGGCCCATGCCTATGCGGCGGCCCTGGGCGCGCCCAAGCCGGAGGATGGCGCCCAGCCGGGCGCGGCGCAGGTCTCGACCACCATCTTCCCGATGATCCCGGCGCTGACCATGACCGCCGAGGGCCGTGACAAGGTGGATTTCGCCACCCATCACGAGGTCACACAGGCCTATGTCGACGCATTGCAGGCCTATTTCAACGAGCTGACCAACAACCCCACGCGCGACACGGCGGGCGAGGCCGGGCAGGACGCGCCGAAGGGGCCCGTGGGCCTGGCCGATGGGCCGAGCCCGGTGATCGGTTCGATGGCCCAGGTCATCTTCGAGAATTATTTCGCGATGCTGGCGTCGGGCGTCACGCGCGAAGCCATCACGCTGATGAACGCCTATCCCTATCGCGTGACCGCCGACGACTCCCTGGCCACGATCTCCGAGGCCTTCGGCGGGATCAGCTTCGAAGTCTCGGCGCGCGAGGGCGAGACGCTGGAGCACATCGCCGGCCGGTTCGGCGTCAGCCTGGCGGCCGTGCGGCGCGCCAACGACTGGACCGGACTGTTGGCGTCGCACCACGCGGTCGGGGCCGGGGCGAACGTCACCGTGCCGGTCGGCGTCTCCGTGGAGACGATCGCGGCCGCCAACGCCGATTATCCGCTGGCCCGCGGTGTGACGCTGGGCGTCGAGAACGTGCGCTACCAGGTCGGCAATGGCGACAGCCTGCAGGGCATCGCCGACCGGTTCGGGGTCAAGGACGTCCGCTCGCTGTTCAAGCCTGTGAAGGATCCCACCAGCCCGACGGGTCTGACCGGCAACCCCAACGCGGCCAGCCCGACCTTGCTGGCGCCCGGCGCCGACATCTGGCTCGCGCCCGGCGCGGGGCCGACCGGGGCGACCTTCGGCCCGACCTTCGCCTATCGCGTGGACCAGACCGACCTGGTCGGTCCGTCCGGCGCGGCGGCCGGCCGGCTGGCCGCGCGCTACACCGTCCGCAACCAGACCGATTTCGACTGGCCGTTCCTGGACTGGTACCGCCAGCGGCTGGTCGACCTGAACAGCGGCGTGGTCTGGAGCCAGCTGGCGCCCGGCGCGACGGTCACCGCGCCCGTCGCGGGCCTCACCGGCGGAGCCATCGTCCAGACCGGCGACAGCGTCTATGGCTACAAGCAAGGCGACAGCATCGACCTGCTGGCCGCCTATCTCGCCGTCCAACAGATCGGCGGCCAGGCGCCCGAGATCGCTCAGGCCTGGGCCTACTACCAGCAGTTCCTCGGACGGATCCAGCCGCAGAGCGGCATCCGCGTGGGACAGGACATCGTGCTGCCGGGCTTCAGCCGCACGCTCCAGCCGGGCGACACCCTGGCCAACCTCGCCGAGCGCTTCGCCGCCCAGACGCCGAGCGGCCAGATGGGCCCCCAGGGCCTGGCCTGGGCCAACCGCGCCGCCGCCACGCTGTTGCAGCCGCTGAGCGTGGTGGCCCTGCCGACCCTCGACTACTTCACGGGCTACGGCGCGGATCCGTCGACCCTGGCCCAGGTGGCGCAGCGCTATAACCT
>NZ_JBFTZS010000116.1:0-11120 GCF_056406675.1 Caulobacter sp. P1_B12_2
GTCGTGTCCAGCCCGTCGTGTCCAGCCCCGTAGCGAACTGGAGCCATTGGCGGGCGGGTTCGGGCAACACATCAACATTCGGCCCCCGAAGGACGTCACCAAAATAGCGATGATCAGCTCGCTCGACGTCGAGAGAGGCAAGGGTCCGAACGATCGAATCCATGTCCCTCAATGGCCGGTGGTGATCGTTGAAGTGGTTTCGCTTGCTCCATAGTTCGAGAATGAGCTTCACGCAGGCCTCTTCGGTGGCGACCTTCTGGTCGCCCTCAGCCTGCTCGGCCGCCACGATGCGCTCGGCGAGCAAGTGCGACAACCAAGCGGCGGCCAGATCACCATCATCGTCGAGTTGCTCGGCCAGGCGTTTGCCAAGGTCGATGATCGCCTTAGAGCGGGGATGCGACACCATCGGACCTCATCAAATAGGAACGGACATAGGGCCAGGGATACTCCTCGAACTCGCCGTTGCGCCGCGCATATTCGGGCAGGTCCCGCCGGACGGTCACGGTGAGGATCAGGCATTCGCCAGGATGTGCCTCAAGTAGCGCGGCGATGCCGCGGTTGTCGCTGGACAGGCGCCAACACGGGCTGGTCGTTTCATCGCGCCCAGAGCCCTCGATGATCGTCCAGGACTCGCTCAGCAATGTTGCGCCACATTGGCTCCGCCAACATCGATCGTCGAGATCGGGCTCGAGGGCGAGTTTGGTGACAATGTCGGGCGCAGGACGAGCGCCAGGGTAGTGTAGCCTTTCCGACCAAGCATCCTGGTCATCTAAGCCGGCGCCATAACTCTGATCCACGACCCAACCAAAGAGCCGCGCCTCGTCGATCTCCACAGAGTCGGACCGGTCGGCGTCAGGAAGGGAGAGCCGTCCTGGTTCGGCGGCGGTCTGCAAAGCCGCCAGCAAGGCCGGCGCGGCCGATTCCGAAACCAGGGCGCTGCGAACCCTGACCGTTTCACTCCGATAGTTGGAGCCGTTCGTCCAATTGCCCCACAGGACGGTGCGACCATCGGCGGTGGCCAATTGTGCATCCAGATGCTCGCGGGTGACTGACCAGACCCAATCGCTGTCGTAGGAGCGGCCTTCTCCTTTGGGGCGGGCTGGCGCAGGATCGATCCGATCGAACAGCCAGCGTCCGTCCTCGCGCCGCAAGAGACTATCGTCCATCCAGTCGGCGAAGTCGTCATCGTCCGCCTCGGCTTGTCGTCCCACCGCGCGCGTCTTCAGCAGCGCGCCGGCTGTAAGCATCATGGCGTGATAGGCCTCGTAAGCGCTGAGGTTGTCGGTTTTGGGCGTCTCACCATGAGGGTGATAGGCCTCACCATCATTGAAGATCTTGCGGATATGGCGAGCGTCGTTTCGCCACCCGCCGCCGCCGCTGACTCCCAGCCGCTCTCGAATAACCTTCAAGACGCGTCTCTCTGTCGCGCCCTGGGACAAGCCGAAAACCCGCCCCATCCGACCCAGCCAATATTGGCCGATATCGTGCCCGAAATAGTATTTGTCGTGGTCGGGAACGGCCTCCTCGGCGTTCTCATTCTCAGCCTCCTCATCCCTGTACCAACTTTTGTAAACCGTCGTCGGGTGAAGCGGCCGATTGACCTCATCAAGCTTGGAGGGTTGAAAGTCCTTTCCCTCCGGCGACGAAGCCCAGGACAGTAGGCATCGCCGCGCGAACTCGGCGACGACGACGTGCTCATCGAGCGCCGCGTCCTCCAGCAAGGCGACGAACGGCGCGAGGGCTGCGGGCTTCGACAGGGCGCCGCGAGCGAGCCCCAAAATCAGCCATTGGCGGGCATGCCATTCATAGAAGGGCAGGCGGTGATCGGCGAAAGGTCCAGCCACGCCTGTTACGGCCAGCCCGGCCAAGGCCTTCAGCAGCGCCCGCCAGTCCAACTCGACGGCGTTGCGGACGACATGGGCGAAAGCCCAACGCTGCGACGCTTTAGGCGAGGCCAAGCCCGCCCAGATGTAGCTGGCCAAGGCCTCGATCAAATCCTCTGCCGGCGCCAAGGCGTCGGTCCAAGGGCCATCGCCGTCGTCCTCCGTGAGTGTCGGCTCGAAAAGGTCGAGTCCATAGTGAAGCGCCTCATCGGCCTGATCGGGTGTCAGGCTCGCGGCGATAGGATCGAGCAGGTGGAAGAGGCCGCCTGCGTCGAGAACGCCGACCAAGTCGGTGAAGCCGCCGATCGTGGCCGCGACCACCTCCGGCTCCGTCAGAACCCCTTTGGCGAACAGCGCGTCAAACGGGATGATGCGCGCCCAGCCGCGACGATAGACGCGCGTGGGATCGCGGCGACAGACCGCGAGGATCGCCGTCCTGAGCGCTTGGCGATAGGCCAAGCGATCCAGCCAAACCTCAGGCGCTCCCTCCAAGAAGCTGTGTAGGCTGTAAATGTCGAAGTCCGGCCACTCGGAAATCGTCCGAAGCAGTTGGGATTCCTGGCCCGATTTCGTGCGGCGGGCTGCCTCGCCGGCGAAGTTTCCAAAGAAGAACGGCGGTCCAAAGGTCCGCCAGCGGCGATGGGCTTCACGCAGGGACTGCGAAGACCGAAGGTCGGTTTCCTTGAAGATGGCCTCCCAATCAGGCTCTTCTCGTTTGGGTCGAGCTTCAACAGCCGGCGGGCCGACGGCGGCGCTGGCTTGGTCATCGGCGCTGGCCCTGGCCTGGACCTCGGCAGCCGCCTTGGCTTTGGCCTCGACCTCTGCAGCCTCCGCGACTGCCGCTGCGGCGTCAGCGGCCGCGGCGGCGTGACTTGCCTGGCGCAGGCGATCCAGATCGGGAAAATCCAGTCCGTGTTGGCTGGCTAGGCCCGCCAGCGTGTCCCAGCTGTCCGGTTCCTGCGGCTGTAGCCGGATATAGCGGTAGGCGATTTGCGCCCCATCCGTGCGCCGCCACGCGAGCGGTTCTTGGGCAAGAAAGACCTTGAGGTTCTCGAGCCTGGACCACCAGGCATCCACGCCCGCCAGCACCGGAAAGGCGAGGGCGGCTAGCTGCTGGTTTTCAACCAAAGTCTCGATAGCGATGGGCAGCAGCCGCCCAGGATGGCCAAAGCGCCGGTCCCGCCATCGACTGAAAATCGCCAAGCAAGAGCTTGGCGAGAGGGCGGCGAGCGCTTTGGCGGTGTCGTTCCAGGCAAAATGCTTGTCGCGCACCACGTACTCGTAGGTCAGTTCCGCGGCCCGAGCGAGGCGATAGGCGGACCGAGGGCGCGGTAGGTCGCCGCTCCCTGCCGATTGCGCTAGGTGAAGCAGCGCGCTCCAACGATCGAGGTTCTCCTCGCCGATCCGGTCGGCGATCGCCACGGCCCGATCCAGCACCGCGGCGGCTTCATCGCCGCTGACCGGATAGATGGCGCGGGCCAGCTGCAAGTAGGCGTCCGTCCGCTCCTGGGCGTCTTCTCGGCTCGCTTCGAGGGCCGACAGGGTCTCGTTGCACAGAGCGAGCGCGAGGCTCTCCAAACCGATTGTGCGAGCGGCGATGCGGCACAATGTTGTCAGGGTCTGAGGCCAGAGCGGGACGGTCGCCCCAATCCTCCAGGCATTGAAAGCATCAAGCTCATCGCCGCCGATTAGCCCGGCCTGACGAAGCGTGGAAAGCCATTCAATCGCTGTGGCGTTGCGCAGTTGGAAGGCTTCGCGGTGATCGCGCTGCGCGGCCTTGTCTCCGGCCTGGGCGGCCGCATCGATCGCTGCGCAAAGATCCGCGGGCGCACGCGAACAGACGATGTCGACGCCTAGCTGCACCCAGGGGAGGATGCCGCCGGTTTCTCGCAGAAAAGTCTCGCAATCGCGGCTGTAGTTGTAGGGCTTGTGCTCGCGCTCCAGCTCGGCGCGGACATCCTTGGGCGCCACTTCCACGAGGTCGAGGGTCTGCCCCCGCAATGCCGTCTCCAGTACATAGGGCCGGAGGACCTGTGCGCGATCATAGGGCAGGTCGCTGGTGAATGCGTGTGGCGGCGCGGCGGGCAGGTAGCGCCGGATTAGCGACGCCCAGCGCTCAGGCTCTGGCGGAAGCTGCGCGATCGCCAGCTCCACGGCCGAAGTAACGGCCCCCAGCACGTCCCACTTTTCGTTCCATTCGTTAGCTTCGGGCAGCTTGACGCGCCGGTCGCCCAGGATCCGAAGCAGCCGTTCGAGCGCGGGGGCCGGCATCGCAAGACCGCAGGACTTGAGCGCCCGGGCCAAGGCCAGAAGAAGCCAAATGTCGTTACGGCAGGACGCGGCCAGAGCGCCCAGAGCGTCAACGTCGCCCAGGTCGATCAATTTGGCCACCAAGACCCGACCCGCGGTGAACGAAATCGGCCGATGACGCCATCGGCGCAGAAAACCCGCAGCCGCCTTGGCTCCCTTGAGGCGCAGAAGGGCCAAGCAAAACGCAGCGCGGTCGTCGTCGGTGACGCCGCCGCGCGGGGAGCCGTCACCTTCGTCGTCGTCCGACGGATCGCGAGCCCAGGCAGAAAGCCAGTCGAGCGCCATGCGTAAGCGGCTGCTGGCGTCCGCCGCAAATTCTGGACGGGCCGAGAGCAAAGCAGCGTCGTACACATGGTGGGCGCCGCGCCAACCACTCCCAAACGTGCGCCGTGACACCAACTCCTGGAGGCGATCGGGCGCGAGGAGCACCCCGGCGAGGTGAATGTTGGATTGGAGAAGGGCGTTTTGCCGGTTCTCGGCCGCCGTCTCACCCGCCGTCTTGAGGGCAAGTTTGGCCGCGGAGAGGTAGGACTTGATGTGGAGGCAGGCCTTGAGCGCGAAGATCAGCCGCTGCAGCTCTACATCGCGACGCTCCAGGGGGCTGTCCGAAGGCAGCGCCTCGGTCGACAGGGCAAGCTCGACCAACTCATCGTAGCGACCGGCCTCGAGCAGCAGTTGGGGAATGGCGCCGGCGACATAGGAGCTTGAATTGGCCAACGGGCGCAGCCGGTCCACGAAGGTCTTCAGGCCGTCAGCGTCGGGGGTGAACGTCTCCCGAAACCAGGTCTCAGCCGGCTCGTCCAGGAAGTGGAGGCTGTCACCGCGCACCAGCAACGGACGCCCGAGGTCGAACGCGAAGGTTCTGATCGCGCCCTCGTCGACGCCGGTCAGGCGAGACAGCACTGAAATCGGCACCAGCGGGCGCAGCACCGCCAGGCCTTGGCAAATCTGTTCGATCTGCTGCTCGCCGACCCCGCGCGCCTTGTCCTTGAGACCCTTGATCGCCCCGGCCAAGAGTTCGCCGATGGCCGCTTCGATGGTCGTGGGATTGGGGCCAAGCGCCGCCAGCATGTCGGGCAGCGGACGCTTCTGATCCATGGCCAGGGCCTGGACGCGCGGATTCGAGCTTGTGAGGTGGTCGAACTCGGCTGCTTCGCTATCGGTGGCCGTTGGATAAGCGCGCCGTAGATGAACCGCGGTTTCGGCCAGGCTGAACGGGCGGAGCGCGATCTCGATCGCCTCGGGCGGAGCCTCGAGGCTGGCGCGGCGATGGCTTCTGGAGGTGAAGACCAGGCGAACGCCCTCCGGCAGCGGAGCCCGGATCAGATCACGCGCGAAGCTCGAAGGCTCCTGTTGGGCGGCCGCGGCCATTTCGGCATTGTCGGCCGCATCTATGACCAGGCACAGGAGAGCGTCCGGCGCGCCGGCCCGCAATACCGTCGAGGCCTGGCGAAGGCGATGCAGGAAAGCGCGAATATAGGCCTTCGGATCCGCATGCGCCGAGGGGATTAGCGGAAAGCAAAGCGACCTGGCCGCCAGTTCATTGGCGATCTGAACGAGGCCATCGCGATGGCGGTGGCGAAAGTCGACGGCGCTTCGATAAAGGCCGGTGCCGAAACAGTCGTAGACGATGGTCGCTGAGCCGGCTGGCATCGCCAAGGCCAGGCGCGTGGCGACCATGGATTTGCCCACCCCGCCGTCGGCGTGGAGCACTACGGGCGCCGTGGCCGCGACAACCGCCTGAATGATTTCAGGCTCCTGCTCGCGGGCGAAAGCCTCCGAGGCGCCTTCGATCAGAGGCGGGGCGGGAAAGAGCTCATCCTCGCCGGTCTTCAAGGCCCTGAGCACGTCGTAGCGAAGAATGGTGGGGTTTTCAGTGAACTGCGTTGTGGCCTTGCGGGTCACAAGTTCCTTTAGCTGCACTGGGGCGTCGCTGTCGGCCTCAGGCAGATAGGCCCGCAAGTCTTCGATCAGGAGATTTTGCTGAGCCCAGAGGTCATTCTCGAGGCCTTCGGCCCGGAAAAGCTGGAAAAAGGCGACAGCCGGGTCTCGGTCAAGTCCGGCATACCTCAGCAGCAGGGTGTCAAGGTCGCTGTGCCTCGCCGGCTTTCCCCCGCGCAAATCCTCCAACGCTTCGGTGACACGCTGATCGATCGGTCGATTGGTCGTGAACTGAAACGTGAATCGCGCGGCGACATCTTCGCGCGATGAACGGGCGACGAGCTGTCCATAGCGCTCGGCAAAGCCATGGAGCGTACGTTTGAGGCCGCTGGCGGTCCAGGGCTCCCTGGTCTGCGCCGTCGAATGCTTGAGCTGGACGTAGCGGATCGCAGAAGCCCCATCGAGGCGCTCGCTGCCGTAGTAGAGGCCAACGTCGATCAGCTCCTCACCGGCGCCGACATCTTCGCCCGGGGCTTCGGCGGTCGAAGCCCCCTCGATTGTCACAGCCGCCAGTCCGCCCTGCGCGGTCAGCAGCCCCAGGCATTGGCGAGCCGCCCAAACATAGTGGAACTGGTCCCCATCTCGGGAAGCGCGGACTAGATCAACTGCCGTCATGGTCTCAATTGGAAGAGCCACGCGAATTTCGAGCGGCTAGACGCGTCCTCGAAGTTAGGCGTCCGTGTTGGCGCGCCATCTTTTCAAGCTCTACGGGGGCGGCATCTGGGCCGCAAGTGCGCGCCTGGCGCGATTACGGTCCCATCCCCTTCAACAGGGGCAACTCATCGCTGCGATCTCACGCCCTTCTGCATGCGGTCGATTGCGCGGAGAATGTCGACTTTCGGGAGACGCGCCCAGTTCCGCTTCCGGTGCCGAACCCGCCTTGCTCGGACCCTTTTGCGGAGAAGTCAGGTACCGGGGAACAGGCTACTCTCGCCAAAACTTGGTGCTGTGGTTGTTCAGGCCGCGCGTGTGGGCATCAACAACGGCCTTGAAGGTTTTCGGAATCTCCGCGCCGTCCCCGCCAGCCCTAAAGAAATCCCGGACCGAATAAAGCGCGCTGCGCTTGAGGTGCTCCCAGGTCTGGTGAAGGTGGCATTGAAGCTCTCGATCCTGCTGGGCCTTCGTCGGCTTTCGCTTAGGTGTCGGGACAGAGTAGTCCCGGCGAAGGTCCACCTCGTGGGTGAGGGTGATCGAGCCATAGTTCCAGGCGTCATCGGGCGTCGCGCGCCAACTGAAGGAAACCCGAACGTTGAGGGCTGGGGTCAGGTGCTGACGTGACCAGATCAGGTCATCGATGGTGAAGCGTTCGCGGTCCTTCAACTCTTCCTGGACGCGTTGTTGCATTTGGTCCACCGCCCACGTCACGTCGGAGGCTGCGCGGTAGAGATCGTTCTGGGTCTCCTCGCGCTTTCGAGACGACTTGGCCTGCTGGTCCCTTTGCAAGGCCCGCTCGAAGGCGTCGAGGTTGCGCACGATGAAGGAGCCGCAGTTCCAAAGGTATTGCCGCAGCTCGCTGGCGTGCCCGACACGCCTAGCCCGTTCGACAAGTCCGTATAGCTCCTTGCTGTCGATGGCGGTGATCGCCTCCTGCTCCGACCGCGGGATGTTGATTTCGCTCATGCTGTCGCACCCGTCCGGTTCTGACCTAATTGTCTATGATCATCTCAAGACGATTGGCTGGCGCGCAAGTAAGTGAAATGGCAATGCCGGGGAAGGCGACCGAATCTGACGTTGAGGATCAATACTTTGCGCTGAACGGCCGGTTCGGATTCCAAGCGCCTTCGGGAGATACCGCGCAAGCGACTGGTCGCCGAGGTGATGAAGCCAGCTGTATGGCAGGGCTCAGCGGCGTCGAGGTGCGGAACGTCTAAGAGCGAAGAAAGTGTCCGCCTGGCGCACCTCGGCCCCAACCGGCACAACCAACGAACCGCGAGTGGCGCGAAAGGTGTAGGTTTTGAGCCGTAGCGCGAAACTTAGGTTTTGGGGCAATATGAGCCGCATTCTGAGCTAGGTTGAACGGCACCCTAACTTTTGAGCCAATCGCCAATGCGAATTGCTTACTACCGAGTGTCCAGCGGCGATCAGAGCATCGAGGCGCAGAGGCACGTCCTCGGCGGCGGGTTCGATCGTGAATTTTCAGACGTAGGTGTGAGCGGGGGTGTTCTTGCTGCAACCCGACCAGGCTTCGCCAAACTTCTGGAACAGGTTCGCCGCTGTGATGTGGTCTGTGTCTACGCGGTCGATCGACTAGGGCGCGACGCGCTGGACGTTCAGGCGACGGTCCGGCGCCTGATTGACTCAGGAGTCGTTGTCGACATCCACGGGATTGGCGTCATCGATGGCCGCGGAGTAGGGGAGATGGTGCTCGCCGTTCTCGCGCAAGTCGCGGATCTGGAGCGTCGGCGAATTCGTGAACGGGCCGAAGCTGGAAGAGGCGCAGCTCGTGCCGCCCTGCTGGCGACCGGGCGCACGCATAGGGGCAAGGAGAGCCTGGGGCGTCCGAAGAAAAACGACCCCGCCCACGTGGTTGACTGGCGCTCGGCGAACGAGGCGAGCATCAGCGTCACGGCAAAGCACTTTGGCCTGTCGACCGCGACGGTGAAGCGATATTGCGCTCAGGCCGATCTACCCGCCGGCAAGCACTAGCGATACCCTCCCTAGCGAGCTTGCTGCGAGGAGAGAGCTGTGGCTCAGCCCAAAGCGACCGAGTTTGATTGTGCCGCGATAATTCAACATCTGGAACGCCATCACCCTCACTGCCCTGAAGCGGTTACACTCAAGGTCGTTGAGGTGCTCTCCAGGCGGACCTGGGAAACACCAATTACGCTCGGCAAGGCAATCGGTGTGATTATGACGGCCCATGTGCGGCATCAATTCACCGCATATGACGACGTCATACGAATTCGCGGGATAACCAAATTGGAAGCGCTCGCATTTGTCTCCACCGAAGTTAACAGAATAATTGAAGGGTGGAGATCAAATCGAGTTTAGATCTAAACATGATCTAGGCTACTGAGAGATGCGCCGAACTACATTGCGATTTATCGGTTTTGATGCACTTTAAGACATCAAAATTCGCCGCGATAAATTGCTTGCGATTCCAAGATTCAAGATCACGATTGCTGACGCGCTCATATGATTGAGCATAAACGCGTCCATCCCATCGCGCCGGAGGCCTTGCATGCCCTCAGGTTGATTATTCGCAAGTCTGCTCACCGCCGAAAGGCGAAAGGCTTGAGCGTGCCAGCGCTCAAGCCTTTGGGGAGTGTCTAAAACAATCCGTCGATACGACTCCGATACTCCTCCTGCACAAGCATTAAGTCAACGCCCCTCTAGGAAGAGGGCGGATGCGTGCGGCCGCCTTCCATCGCGTCATCTCAGCCAAGGCGCTCGCCACGACTGCGGCCGGCCAACATTGGCGACCGCCAACGGCTCTCTGCGCCTGCGTAGGAAGCACAATGACGAAATCACAAAAACAGGACCAGGTTGCGCTGACGGGCAACTCTCTTGAGCGTCTCTCAGAGGAAACATTCAATCAGCTTTGCAGGCGACTGGAAGCCGCGCAACTCCTGCAAAGCGTTCCAGACCGTAGCAGGGCCTACGTCGAGGGGGTTGCCGCGACCATCGGCGTTCATGCGACGACCGTCTATCGCGACCTCGCTCGCTTAGTCGAAAGGGGCACGGTTCGCGACCTGGCACCGAGGAAGCGCGGCTACCCGAAAGGTCGGTCTAAGCTCACGGAAGAACAGGAAGAAATCATTCAAAGATTTCTCGCGAGCCACTACCTACACAGACAGAAGATATCAATTGTTGAGTTAACACAAAGGATCGGCTGGGCATGTGTAGATGCCGGATTTCCTGCACCAACAAGAGCGGCGATTAATCGACGTATCGAAAAAATACCAAAGCGGAGCGTTGCTCTTGCTCGTCATGGCAGGAAAGAGGCCGAGAAGCATACGCCTCGCCCCGGCGCATTCAAACCAGAGGCTCCCTGGGACGTTTGGCAGATCGACCACACGCTTGTGGATGTAATCGTCGTCGATAGCGTTCACCGCAGGCCCATAGGAAGAGCATGGATCACATTGGTGATCGACGTCGCGACTAGGGCAGTGACCTCGTTCTACGTCGGTCTGGAGGAGCCCTCGATCGTCAGAGCCGCCACCGCAATCGATCTGGGGGTGCAGGTGAAAGACGACTGGCTCATGCGCACGGGGCTGACCGAGGAGTACCAATGGCCGATGTGCGGGCTGCCCAGGCTGGTTCACTCGGACAGGGCAGGGGAGTTTCGGTCCCAGGCCTTCACCCGGGCCCTGAAGAACCAGGGGGTACACACCTTTCTCAGGCCTGCAGGGCGCCCGCATTGGGGCGGCCACATTGAGCGGCTGGTGGGCACTGTGATGGGGGAGTGTCGCGTATTGCCGGGCGCAACTTATAACAGCCCCGCTGCTCGCGGTGACTACGACAGCAAAAAGTCGGCCCGCCTGACTGTAGACGAACTCGAACTTTGGATGGCTCACCAAATCCTCGGGCGCTACCACAACACCGTTCACAGCGCGCTAGGTGTAACGCCGCTGGAGGCTTGGCAGGCGAAGACCGCAGGGCGAGAGCCCCAGCTGCCGGTGGATATCGAGTCCTTTCGCCTCGACCTTTTGCCTGAGACGGTACGTACGATGTCCCGTTACGGCATCTCATTGTTTAATGAACAATATTACAGCGAGGAACTCGGCACAGCTCTTCGGGCGGGCCGAAAGGCGTCCCGGATCAAGTACGATCCGCGCGATTTATCGGAGATCTATGTTTGGGTCGACGATCACTACATTACGGTTCCTTACCGCTTCAGCGACAATCAACCTCCCCGCACTCTATGGCTCTATCAGGCCGCGCGACGGGCGGTCACGGAATCTGGGCAACGCCTGTCGAGAGCAACCGCGCGGAGAGCTACTGCCAGAGCTGAGGCGCTGGTGGTTGACGCGGCCAAATATTCCG
>NZ_JBFTZS010000117.1:0-11107 GCF_056406675.1 Caulobacter sp. P1_B12_2
GTGTCGGGCGGACCCGAGGTCATGCCGGCCCCTGACTCTGGACTGGTCATCCCGCCCGCCCTGCAGACGATCCACGACGCCCGGCTCGAACGCATCGGCCCGCACATCCTGACCGGCCCGGTGGCGATCGCCGGCGCCGAGCCGGGCGACACGCTGGAGGTGCGGATCGAGGCCATCGAGCCGAACAACACCTGGGGCTATTGCGCCGTCCGGCCGCTGGCCGGGACGTTGCCGGAGGACTTTCCCGAGCGCTATGTCAGCCACATCGCCGTCGACGCGGCGGCCGGAACCTGCAAACCGACCTGGGGCCCGACGCTGCCGCTGCGGCCGTTCTTCGGCACCACCGGCGTCGCCCCGCCGCCGCGCTATGGACGTCTGTCCAGCCGCGAGCCGCGCGAGCACGGCGGCAACATGGACTGCAAGGAGCTGGTCGCCGGCTCGACCCTGTTCCTGCCGGTCTGGGTTCCGGGCGCGAACTTCTCGGCGGGCGACGGGCACGGCCGCCAGGGCGACGGCGAGGTCTGCGTCAACGCCCTGGAGATGGGGCTGACGGGGACCTTCACCTTCATCCTGCACAAGGCCGCCGACGTCGGGGTTCGGACCTGGCCCAGCGCCGAGAGCCCGACGCACTACCTGACCCTGGGCTTCAACGAAGACCTGGACCTAGCGATGAAGCAGGCGCTGCGGGGGATGATCGAGCTGATCGTCTCGCGGTCCGCGCTGACACGGGTGCAGGCCTATCAGTTCTGTTCGCTGGCCGTGGACTTCCGCGTGACCCAGATGGTCARCGGCGAAAAGGGCGTGCATGGGATGCTGGAGAAGGGGGTGTTGTTTTAGGGCGGTGGCTCACTCACTTGCCCCCACCTGACGGCTTCGCCGTCTATCCGCCCCGCCGCGTGGCTCCTCTTCCCCCTGTGGGGGAAGACGGTCGCGAAGCGACCCGTAGGGGGCAAGTGCTCACCGCACCTACTTCCGCAAATACCCTTCCAACAACTCCAGCGCATGCGTCAGTCGCGCCCGTCGCCAATCCGGCTTGCTCATATCGGTGTCCAGCGTCACCGACAGCGAATAGCCGTTCGCCAGGTGGAACCGGCTCATGGCCGCGATGGTCACGTAGATCTGGGCCCAGTCCAGGCCGTCGCGGAAGACGCCCTGCTTCTGGCCGCTCTCGATCAGACCCTCGATCGTGCGGCGCAGCGGAAAGGCTGTTTCTGTGACCTTGCGCGATTGCGAGACAAACTTGCCCTGCATCAGGTTCTCGTTGCGCAGCAGGCCGTCGATGCGCGGGTTCTTCTCGAAATAGTCGAAGGTGAAGCGCTGCAGCGCGAGAAAGCCTTCCAGCGGCCGGTCGAAGTCGATCTCCAGCTCGGCTTCGCGGCCGCGCAGGTCCTCGTAGGCGGCTTCCAGCACCGCCAGGTACAGGCCCTTCTTGTCGCCGAAGTAGTGGTAGAGCATGCGGATGTTGCACTTGGCGGCCTTGACGATCTTTTCGATCCTCGCGCCGGCGTAACCCGCCTGGGAGAACTCCTTGAGCGCCGCGGTCAGGATCGCCTTGCGCGTCCGCTCGGCGTTTCGCTTGCGGGGCGCCGGAGCGGCGTCGTCGGTCGGTGCGGCCGAAGGCGTCTCTACCAAGGTGGTCACTGCGTCTTTGCTCCCGCTTGGATCCAGGCGCCCAGCTGGGCCCGCTCCTGATCGGTAATGTGAGTCTCGTTTCCAAGAGGCATGCTGGTGGTGTCAACCGCGCGTTCCCGGATCTTGCCCGCATAGCGCGCCATGCCCGCCGGCGTATCGAAGGCCGCGCCGTTCGGCGGAGCGGTGAAGCCCTTGTGGGTCGGGACCGCCGCGTGGCACGTCACGCAGTGCTTTTCGACGATGGCCTGGGCGACGGGGAAGGGCACGTCCGAGACGATGTCCGCCGGCTTGGGCTTGATGCTGGCGACCATGCTGACGCTGAAAATCAGGAACGCCCCCAGGATCAGATAGTCGGGCTTGATGATCCCGTGGTGGCGCAGGATGAAGAAGTAGCGGATCGACACCCCGCCGGCGCTGATCAGGGCCAGCAGCAGCCACGCGAGGTGATGGCCCGTGATCACCGGATAGTGGTTGCTGATCATGATGAAGATGACCGGCAGGGTCATGTGGGTGTTGTGCACCGACCGCTGCTTGCCCATCGCGCCCAGGCGCGGATCGACCTCGCGCCCGGCCAGCATGTCGGCGACGATCTTGCGCTGGTTGGGGATGATGATCAGGAACACGTTGCCGACCATGCACGTGCCGATGATCGCGCCGACGTGGATGAAGGCTCCACGGTCGGTGAAGATCTGGGTCAGGGCCCAGGTCGCGGCCGTCAGGGCCAGGAACCAGGTGATGCCGAACAGGCGCGGCCTGGCGCCCAGCGGCGAGCGGCACAGGCCCTCGTAGACCAGCAGTCCGCCGAAGATGAAGGCCAGGCCCGTGGCGATGGCGCCGGCCTGGCTGAAGGCGTGCTTGCCGGCGTCGATCAGATAGACCGGCGCGCCCACATAGTAGAGCACGATCAGCAGGGCGAAACCCGACAGCCAGGTGGTGTAGGCCTCCCATTTGAACCAGTGCAGGTGGTCGGGCATGTGGGCCGGAGCCGTCATGTACTTCTGCGAATGGTAGAAGCCGCCGCCGTGTACGGCCCACAGCTCCCCCTTCACGCCGTCCTTTTCAGGGACCGGAGCGCGAAGGTTGTTGTCCAGCCAGACGAAGTAGAACGAGGCGCCGATCCAGGCGACGCCGGCGATCACGTGCAGCCAGCGCAGGGAGAGGTTCAGCCAGGTCGAGACGTCGTATTCCATCTCAGCCGGTCACCGCGTCTTGCAGGCGAAGTTTCGAGATCAGGCCGATCTGCTTGATCGCTTCGGCGATCTCGGCGGCCTTGTCATTGTCCAGGCGCGCCTGCATGGCGGCCAAGATCGCGGTCTTGTCGTTCAGCCGCACGGCGATGATGAACGGAAAGCCGAAGCGCTCGCGATAGGCGGTGTTCAGGGCGTGGAAGCGCTCGAACTCCTCCGCCGTCAGCTTGTCGAGCCCGGCGCCGGCCTGTTCGGCGTTGCTCTCGGCGGTCAGGGTCTTGGCGATCGCCGCCTTGCCGGCCAGTTCGGGGTGAGCGCGGATTAGGGACAGGCGCTCGGCCTCGGGGGCGGCTTCCAGCACGGCCATGGTCGCCGCGTGCAAGGCTTCGACGCTGTCGAACGGCGCGGCGTCATAGGCGCGCTGCACCACCCACGGCGACAGCTCGAAGGCGAAGCCCAGGGTGGTGGCGAAGCCGGTGCGGTTCATCCGGTTCAGGTCGGCCAGGGTCAGGGGCGGGGCGCTCATTGGGCGCTCTCCTTCTTGGTGGGGGCCTTGTAGGGATGAGTGGCGATCCAGTGCCGCGCGATGTCGATGCGCTTGGCCACCCAGACCTTGTCGTGGGCGGTGACGTGCTCGAGGAACCGGCGCAGGGCCATGATCCGGCCGGGCTTGCCGACGATCCGGCAATGCAGGCCGATGCTCATCATCTTCGGCGCGGTCTCGCCTTCCAGGTACAGGGCGTCGAAGCTGTCGCGCAGATAGGCGAAGAACTGATCGCCGCTGTTGAAGCCTTGGGGCGCGGCGAAGCGCATGTCGTTGGCGTCCAGGGTGTAGGGCACGATCAACTGGGCCTTGCCGTGCTGGTCGTCCCAGTAGGGCAGGTCGTCGGCATAGCTGTCGGCGTCGTAGACGAAGCCGCCTTCCTGGGCGATCAGCCGGGCGGTGTTGGGGCTGCTGCGCCCCTGGTACCAGCCCAGCGGCCGCTCACCGGTCAGGGCCTCGTGGATCTCGATGGCCTGGGCGATGTGCTCGCGCTCCAGCGCTTCGGGGAAGTGCTGGTAGTCGATCCAGCGATAGCCGTGGCTGGCGATCTCCCAGCCGGACTTCAGCATGGCTTCGACCGCGTCGGGATTGCGCGCCATGGCCTGGGCCACGCCATAGACGGTCAGCGGCAGGCCGAACTCCTCGAACAGCCGCCGGATCCGCCAGAAGCCGGCCCGCGAGCCGTATTCGTAGAGGCTCTCCATCGACATGTGCCGGGCGTCGGGGACCGGCTGGGCGCCGACCATCTCCGACAGGAAGTGCTCGGCCTGCGGGTCGCCGTGCAGGACCGAACGCTCGGCGCCTTCCTCGTAGTTCAGGACGAACTGCACGGCCACGCGGGCGCCGTTGGGCCACTGGGCGTGGGGCGGGTGCTCGCCGTGGCCGAWGAGGTCGCGGGGGTAGCCGGTCATGAGAAGACGCCCAGCGCCGCGTCCACGCCGGCTCCGGCCGTGAAGCCGTAACCTTCGCCGCGCAGCACCGCCTCCAGCGCCGCCAGCGTGGTGAGAACCGCATGCTTGCGCGCATTGACGCCCATCGCGCCGATCCGCCAGACCTTGCCGGCCAGCGGCCCGAAGGCCGTGCCGATCTCGATCTCGAAATCGGTGCGCATGCGGGTCCGCACCCGGTCGCCGTCGACGCCGGGCGGGATCATCACGGCGGTGACGTTGGTCATCTTGTGGGCTTTGTCGCCGTAGACCTGAAGGCCGAGAGCCTCCACCCCAGCGACCACGGCCGCCCCAGCCTGGGCGTGGCGGG
The DNA here is from genome assembly GCF_056406675.1 of Caulobacter sp. P1_B12_2. Classification (NCBI taxonomy): domain Bacteria; kingdom Pseudomonadati; phylum Pseudomonadota; class Alphaproteobacteria; order Caulobacterales; family Caulobacteraceae; genus Caulobacter; species Caulobacter sp. P1_B12_2. The sequence goes on from NZ_JBFTZS010000117.1 coordinate 4,621, forward strand.
CGAAGCGGGCCTCCAGCCCTTCCTCCAGCACCACCCGGGCGCACTCGCGCGCCGCGTAGAGCATCGAGGCGGCCTCGGTGTGGTGGTTCAGGCGCTTGTCGGACCAGTAGTCCATGATCATCGCCAGGTCGAAATAGTTGGAGGCGATGCGGCGGCCATTGCCGCTGACCACGCCCGCCGTGGCGATGCCGGCCTCGACATGGCGACGGCTGAAGATGTGGTCGGCCGCGCGGTCGCTGATGGTGATCGGACCCGAGCCGGACGGACCGCCCAGGCACTTCTGCAGGCCGCCGGTGACAATGTCGGCCTGCCAGGCGTCGACGGGTACGCTCATGCCGCCGATCGTGGCGGTGGCGTCGACATAGAGCAGGGCGTCATGGCGTCGGCAGATCTCGCCGATCGCCTCGATGGGCTGGGCCATGGTGGTGGAGGTGTCGCCGTGCACGCAGGCCACCAGGCGCGGGCGTACGCGCTTGACCGCGTCTTCCACGGCCTGAGGATCGACGACCTTGCCCCACTCGCCCTCGACCAGGGTCACCTTGGCGTCGCAGCGCTCGGCGATCTCGGACAGCAGCAGGCCAAAGCGCCCGGCGTTGACCACCACCACGTCGTCGCCCGGGGCCAGCACCGAGACCAGGGCCGCCTCGATGGCGGCGCGCGAGGTGCCGTCGATCAGGAAGGTCTGCTGGTTCTTCGTCTGAAAGACCTGACGGTACAGCGCCATGGTCTCGTTCATGTAGCCGGTGAACTCCGGGTCGAACTGGCCCAGAAGCTGCACCGACATGGCCCGCAGCACGCGCGGATGCACGTTGATCGGGCCGGGGCCCATCAGCAGGCGGGCGGGATGGTCGAGTTCGCCGAAGGTGGTGCTCATTTTGTCACTCAAAGCTTGTCATCCCGGGCGGAGCGAAGCGCAGACCCGGGACCGCCGGAAGCGCCGAGTTCACGCGTCGGTCCCGGATCTTCGCGCTGCGCGCTCGTCCGGGATGACAGAGAAAATTGCGTTGAAAGCCGATCCACGAACCCCAGCATCGCCTCCGCCGCGACCGCGCAGTCGGCCTCGGTGACGGCCTCGCGCGGATTGTGGCTGATCCCGCCTTCGCAGCGGATGAACAGCATGGCGGTGGGGCAGAGGTCGGCGATGACCATGGCGTCGTGGCCGGCCCCGCTGGGCAGGCGGCGGGGCGGCTGGCCGGTGGCGGCGACGGCGTCTTCCAGCAAGGCGGTCAGTCCGGGATCGCAGGGGCTGGCGGCCAGGTCCTGCATCAGGGTGACCGAGACCTCCAGGCCGCGCCGGGCGGCGATGGCCTCGATCTCGGCGGTCACCGCCTCGGCGGCGGCGTCACGCGTGGCGGCGACCTCGGCCCGGATGTCCATCGAATATTCGACCGCGCCGGGAATGACGTTGAAGGCGCCGGGCAGGGCGGTGATGCGGCCGACGGTGCCGACGAGGCCATCCTTCCCGCCGGAACAGATCCGCTCCAGCGCCAGGATCGCCTCGGCGGCGGCGGGGCCAGGGTCCTTGCGCAGGTTCATCGGGGTGGTGCCGGCGTGACCGGCCATGCCGGTGAACCGCACGATCAGCCGCTTCTGGGCGGCGATGGCGGTGACCACGCCCAGGGCCAGGCCCTCGGCCTCCAGCACCGGACCCTGTTCGATGTGGGCTTCCAGGAAGGCGAACACCTCGCCCGGCTTGCGGGCGGCTTCCTCCAGACGGGTGGGGTCGAGGGCGAAGGCGGCGAAGGCCTCGGCCAGACTAACGCCGTCGCCGTCTGTCATCTCCATAACGCTGGGCTTGACCGTTCCGGCCACGGCGCGGCTGCAGGTCATCGAGGCGGGGAAGCGCGAGCCCTCCTCGTCGCCGAACGCGATGACCTCGACGGCGAAAGGCAGGCGGCGACCGGCGGCGCTCAGCGCCTCGACCACGTCGATCCCCAGCATCACGCCCAAGGCGCCGTCGTAGCGACCGCCGTTGCGGACGCTGTCGATGTGCGAACCGATCAGCAGGGCCGGGGCGTTGGGCGTCTCGCCCTCATAGCGGCCGACCAGGTTGCCGGCGTGGTCGCGGCGGGCGCTCATGCCGGCCTCTTCCATCCAGAAGGCCAGCGTCTTCAAGGCTTCGTCGTGGGCGGGGGTCAGGAACCGGCGCACCAGCATGCCGTCGGCTTCGCTGTAGGGCTCCACGCCCATCAGGTCGCAACGCGCCTTGGCTCTCATGCCGATCTCGAAGGCCTCCGCCACCCTGCCGGGCTCCCCTTTGCCGTACACGCCATCCGTGACATGCTTGCCTAACATCGGCGAGCCGCAAAGCTCGCCATGATCGGCGGCGCGAAACAGCTTCCCGCGCACATGCCTCGACAAGCGCCAGACCGAACGACCGGCGCCTGAAGCTAAGTCATAAATCACTTACTTAGCGAAAGACAGGCTTGACCCTCGATCGACGAGGCGGAACGCTCGCGCCCGGGCCGTCGTTGGTGATCCCAGTTGGGTCATCTGGGCACGAACCATGTCGATATCGCTGATCGCCTTGCCTCGAAAGCTGGTGAAGCGCGTCCAGGGGCTGAACGTCGCCAAGGCGATCGAGCTGGCGTCGCGGCTCGGGTATGCGGCGCGGGGCCTTGTCTATCTCGCGCTTGGGGCGGTCGTGCTGCTGGCCGCGCTGGACCTGACGCCGCGCGCCAAGGGCGCCAAGGGCCTGTTGCGCGCCTGGGCCGAGTGGCCGTTGGGCTGGGCGCTGATCGGCGGGATCGGCGTCGGCCTGGCGGGCTTCGCGGCCTGGCGGATCCTGCAGGCGGTGTTCGACGCCGACCGGCATGGCCGCACGCCCAAGGCCTGGGCGGTGCGGGCCGGCCAGGCGTTCAGCGGGCTGGTCTATGGCGGCCTGGCCCTGTCGGCTTTCGAACTGCTGGACGAACTCGAGGATGTCGGCGAGATCGACGAAGAACAGAAAGTCCACCATACCGCCGGGACCATTCTGGACCTGCCCTACGGCGACACGCTGTTGATCATCGCGGGCCTGGCCGTCCTGGCCTTCGGTGTCGGCAACGTCATTCAGGGCCTGGTCCAGGACTTCAGCAAGCGCTTGAAGTGCGACGACCGGCTGTGCCGGGTGGTCGTGCCTCTGGCCAAGACGGGCTACGCGGCGCGAGGCCTGGCCAGCCTGCCGCTGGGCGTCTTCCTGGTGATGGCGGGCGTCCAGGCCCGGGCCGGCGAGGCCCGCAGCTGGGGCGGCGCGCTGCAGGCGGTCGAGCACCAGCCGTTCGGAAACACGGCTCTGTGCCTGGTAGCCGCCGGCCTGATCGCCTTCGGGCTGTTCGGCCTGGTCGAGGCACGGTACCGGCGCATCCGCCCGCCGCCCGAGATCACGCCCTAGCCGGCGCGGCCTCGGGGACGCGTCAGCCCTCGGCGATCCACGCGTCCAGGTCGGCCAGCGCCCGAATGCTCATCAGCCGCTTCTTCGCCCGGCCGCGCTCCTTCATCGGGATCTTCACCCCGTCGTCGCCGACCTTCGGGGTCTCCATCGGCGGCAGCAGGCCGTAATTGATGTTCATCGGCTGGAAGCTGGTCTTGCCGACCTCCTGACCCTCGATGTGGCCGCCGGTCACGTGGTCGACCAGAGCGCCGAGGGCGGTGGTCGGGGGCGGGGCGTCCAGAGTCTTGCCCAGACGCTCGGCGGCGGCGAAGCGGCCGGCCAGCAGGCCCGTGGCGGCGCTTTCGACATAACCCTCGACGCCGGTCATCTGGCCGGCGAAGCGCAGGCGCGGGGCGACCTTCATCCGCAGGGACCGGTCCAGCAGGCGCGGACTGTTGATGAAGGTGTTGCGGTGCAGGCCGCCCAGCCGGGCGAACTGGGCGTTGGCCAGGGCCGGGATCATCCGGAACACCTCGGCCTGGGCCCCGTGCTTCAGCTTGGTCTGGAAGCCGACCATGTTCCACAGCGTGGCCAGGGCGTTGTCCTGGCGCAGTTGGACGATGGCGTACGACTTGACGGTGGGGTCGCGCGGGTTGGTCAGGCCGACCGGCTTCATCGGACCGTGGCGCAGGGTCTCGCGGCCGCGCTCGGCCATCACCTCGATCGGCAGGCAGCCGTCGAAATAGGGCACGTGCTCCCACTCCTTGAACTCGGCCTTGGGGCCTGCGAGCAAGGCGTCGATGAAGGCCTCGTATTCGGCCTTGTTCATCGGGCAGTTGATGTAGGCCGCCGCGTCGCCGCCGGGGCCTTCCTTGTCGTAGCGCGACTGGCGCCAAGCGATGTCCATGTCGATCGACTCGACGTGGATGATCGGGGCGATGGCGTCGAAGAAGCTCAGCTGGCCTTCGCCGCTGAGGTCCAGGATCGCGTCGGCCAGGGCGGGCGAGGTGAGGGGGCCGGTGGCCACCACCACGCTGTCCCAGTCCTCAGGCGGCAGTCCGGCGATCTCTTCGCGGACGATGGTGATCAGCGGGTGAGCCTCGATGCGGCGGGTGACCTCGGCGGAGAAGTTGTCGCGGTCGACGGCCAGGGCGCCGCCGGCGGGCACCTGGTGCTGGTCGGCGGCCGACAGGATCAGCGAGTCCAGCTTGCGCATCTCGGCGTGCAGCAGGCCGACGGCGTTGAACTGCCAGTCGTCCGAGCGGAAAGAGTTGGAGCACACCATCTCGGCCAAGCCGTCGGTCTGGTGCGCATCCGTCCTTATTTGTTGTCCTATCGCTTCGCTGCTTGAGGACGGTTCGTCGCGACGCATCTCGTGCAGGACGACCGGGACGCCGGCCTGGGCGATCTGCCAGGCGGCCTCGGACCCGGCCAGGCCGCCGCCGATGACGTGAACGGGGCGCGCGGAATTGGGGGAAGTGCTCATGGGCGCCCTCATACCCCCGGCGGCCGCGCGGCGGAACCCGCCTGTTGTCCGCAAGTGACCCCCTTAGCGGCGCCAGGGCCACGTCGCGCGAAATTCAGCGTGACACCCACCGCGACTCGTCGCCAAGCCGGGGGCGAACCGCTTATGACTCCTGGGAGTTCGCGCGGGCAGCGGACGAGAGAGGGTTTCATGGGCGAGGGATCGGCGGCGATCGGGGGGACCGTTCGCGCCGGCATGGCGGGATGGGCGCCCGGGGTGCGGAGCTGCTGGGCGGCGCTGGTCGTCGGCGCGGTCGTCGGCCTGCTGCCCCGCGCCCTGCCGCCGGGCTTGGCCTTCCTGGGCCTGCCGCTGGAACTGGCCGCCACCACCCTGGCCTACGGCGCCCTGTATCGCGCGGCGTTCGGCGGCCCGGCCGGCTGGAAGGGCCTGCGCTGGGGCGCCCAGGAGTGGCGACTGCTGGCCGTGCAGGTGCTGGTCACAGTCATCCTGACCATCGTGGCCGCCGTGTTGTTCGCGCTGGTCGCGGCGGTGGTGGTGGGCGTCGCCAAGGTCAATGATCCCGGCTTGGATATCACCTCGGTGGAAGCTTGGCGCGGAGCCCTGAACGGCCCGGGCGCGGTGCCCGTCAGCCTCGTGCCGCTGCTGTCGATGGTTCTCATGATCTGGCTGTTCTTGCGTCTGTCCCTGGCCCCAGCGGCCACGATTGATCAGGACAGGATTCAGGTAATCAGCGCCTTCGGACGTTCGCGCGGCGTGGTGTTGACCCTGGCGGCCGCGGGCGTGGTGCTCGCGGCGCCGGCCCTCATCCTGGCGGTCGCCATCGGCCGCCTCCAAGCGGTCATGGGCTTACCCGAGGATGTGCTGGTCGTGCAGCCGATCATCGCCGCCGCCATCTTCTTCTTCTATCTCATCCCGGTCTGGACCGCGGCCTTGGTCGACGTCTATCGACTGCAGCCCGCCCCGACCCCTGGAACCCTCCGGACATGACCACCTTCTCGCCCGTCCAAGCCGCCCTCGAAGGCGTCCGCATGACGCGCCGCAAGCCGCTGGTCGTGCTGGCCTGGGCCGCCTGCTACTTCGCCATGCTGGTCGTGCTGGGGCTGCTGGTGGCCTTCGCGTTCGGGGGGACGGTGCGGGCCGACCTGGCGCTGCTGTCGCGGACCAACGACCTGCGCGAGCTGGTCGACATCGTCGCCCGCCGCAAGGGCACGCTGCTGCCGCTGATCGCCTTCGCCGTGGCCCTGCAGTCGGTGATCAGCGTGGCGATCATGCGGGCGGTGGTGCGGCCGCAGGAGCGGCGCCTGGCCTATTTGCGCGTCGGCCCCGAAGAGGGCCGGCAGTTCATCGTCGCCCTGGTCGGCTGGGTGGTGGCCCTGGTCGTCACCGCCCTGCCCAGCGCCGTGCTGGTGCTGATCGGCGCGGGCCTGATCAGCCTCGGCGCGGTCGAGACCAACCGCTGGGTCGAGGTGCTGGGCGCCATCGCCGTGGCCGGCCTGTCGATCTGGGCCGGCATCCGCCTGTCGCTGCTGTCGATCACCACCTTCGCCGAGGGCAGGCTGTCGCTGCGGCGGACCTGGGCCCTGACCGACCACCACTTCTGGCACCTGCTGGGCATGTACGCCCTGGCCGTGGTGCTGACGATCCTGGTC
>NZ_JBFTZS010000118.1:0-11042 GCF_056406675.1 Caulobacter sp. P1_B12_2
ATTTCAAGTACGTGGTCGGCGACGCCAAGCTGGGCAGCGCGGCCCTGGCCGTGGGCGCCCTGACGGCGGCGATCTGCGTACCCGCCTTCGCGGTGATCGTGCGGCTGGTGGGCAAGCGCGCCGCCTGGCTGATCGGCGCGGTTCCTGGACTGGCGGGCCTGGTCCTCTGGCACTTCGCCGACGGCCACGGCGTGACCCTTCTGCTAGGCGCGGTGGTTCTGCAGGCCATGGGCCTGGCGTCCTACATCGTCTGCTTCTGGGGCATGCTGCCCGACACGGTCGAGTACGGCGAATGGCGCACGGGCATCCGCACCGAGTCGCTGGTGTTCGGCCTGCTGGTCCTGGGCCAGAAGGCCGCCCTAGGCCTGGGCGCGGGCTTCCTGGGCATCGCCCTGACCCATATCGGCTACGCGCCCAACGCGCCCCAGAGCCCCGAGACCTTGGCCGGCATCAAGGCCATGATGTTCTGGATYCCGTTGGTCGGCGGCCTGACCTCGGCGACGCTGATCGCCTTCTACCCGATCACCCGCGCGTCGCATGAAAAGATGGTGGCCGAGATCGCCGCCCGCTCGGCTGACGCGCCCGTCGCCCCCACCAAGATTTCCCTGCAAGAAACGGTGATCCAATGAGCTCCGCCGCCCTCGCTTCGATCGCATCCCTGGCCGCCCTCGGCGCTGTCGCCCTGGCCGGCCAGGCCCAGGCCGCCACGCCTTGCGACGACCTGGCCAAGTTGAAGATCCCCGGCGCGACCATCACCGCCGTCAAGGCCCTGCCGGTGGGCGGACTGCAGGAGATCGAGGTCTTCGGCATCCCGCCCCTGCCCACCTCGGCCGCCTATTGCCGCGTCAACGCCACCCTGTCCCCCACCCTGTCCTCGTCGATCAAGGTCGAGGTCTGGCTGCCGCCCGAAACCCGCTGGAACGGCAAGTTCATGGCCACCGGCAACGGCGGCTACGGCGGCTCGATCGGCGGCCCGCGGCTGGCGATGCGGCCGGCGGTCCAGGCCGGCTACGCGACGGCAGGGACCGACATGGGCCACACCGAGGACGGGGCCGGCGGCGAGGCCAACTGGGCGCTGAACCAGCCCGAGAAGATCATCGACTGGGGCCACCGCGCCAACCATGAGACGGCCGTCTTCGCCAAGGCCCTGATCGCCGCCCACTACGGCAAGGGTCCCAAGCGCGCCTATTTCTCCGGCTGTTCCGACGGCGGCCGCGAGGCGCTGATGGAGGCCCAGCGTTACCCAGACGACTTCGACGGCGTCGTCGCCGGCGCGCCGGCCGCGCCCTGGACCCGGCTGATGGGCAGCTTCGCCTGGTCGTGGAAGGCCGTGCACGAGAAGCCCGAAAGCCGCCTGTCGGAAGCCAATCTGGCCGTCGTCCAGAAGGCGGCCCTGGCCCAGTGCGACAAGCTGGACGGCGTCGCCGACGGGGTCATCGAAGACCCGCGCCGCTGCCGCTTCGACCCCGTCGTTGTGCAATGCAAGCCCGGCCAGACGGGCGACTGCCTGACCGCGCCGCAGGTCGAGGGCCTGCGCAAGCTGTATCAGGGACCGCGCACGGCGGGCGGTAAAGCGATCTTCCCCGGCTATCCAGCCGGCGGCGAGGCCGTGCCCAACGCCTGGCCGTTGTGGATCAGCGGCGACAAGGCCCAGCACCCGTCCTTCGCCCGCTCGTTCTTCGCCAACTTCGTCTATTCGAACACCGGCTGGCAGCTGGCTCAGATGAACCTGGAGCGCGACCTGAAGGCGGCCCAGCGGCTGGCCCCGACCCTCGCGTCGGACAATCCCGACCTGTCGGCCTTCAAGGCTCGCGGCGGCAAGCTGATCCTGTTCCATGGCTGGGCCGACGCGGCGATCACGCCCTATTCGACGATCCAGTACTACGACGCCGTCCGCGACAAGATGGGCGTCAAGTCGGCCGACGGCTTCTCGCGCCTGTTCATGGCGCCGGGCATGTCRCACTGCTTCGGCGGCCCTGGTCCCAACAGCTTCGACATGCTGGCCACGCTGGACAGCTGGGTGGAGGGCGGCAAGGCGCCGGACGTGGTGGTCGCCGCCAAGACCGACAACGACTATGCGGGCCTGCTGGGCATGCCGGCCAAGAATGTCACGACCCGCCCGCTCTGCGCCTATCCCAAGGTCGCCCAATGGGACGGCAAGGGCTCGACCAACGAAGCCGCGAGCTTCAGTTGCAAGAAGGCCGCGTCATAGTCGTTACGAAGGGTTCGACCACCACCGAAGACCGTGCTGACCCGCCTCCTTGTTAGGAAAATATTCCCACTGAAATCGGATGTGGATCGGCCAACGGCGTCTTCACGGTGAAATCGCCTTGGACCGCCTCGGTCTGTCACCTCGGAGACATCAGGCACAGCTAGACTACGGGATCACCTGATCCTTTCGGAAATTTCCATGCCCTCGGTAGATCGTCGCGCCTTCCTGCTTTCGGCGACCGCCGCATTGGCTTTGCCACCCGCCGTCGCCAAGGCTCTGACGATCGACGCGGACGTGCGCGCCGGCACGTTGAAGGACGTGGAGCACGTGGTGATCCTGATGCAGGAGAACCGGGCCTTCGATCACTATTTCGGCGTGATGAACGGGGTTCGGGGCTTTGGCGATCGCTTCCCGATTCCCCTGCCCGACGCTGCGGGTTCGCGCCACAAGACGGTTTGGACGCAGGTCAACGACACGGCGAAGGGCGGGCCGCCGCTGGTCTCGCCGTTCCCATTGGACACCATCGCGACCTTCGCTCACATGCGGGTCGAGGGCACGCCCCACAGCTGGTCCGACGCCCAAGCGGCGTGGAACGAAGGCCGCATGGACCGCTGGCCGGCGGCCAAGACCGAACGCACCATGGGTTACTACCGCCGCGAGGACATCCCGTTCCAGTACGCGATGGCCAACGCCTTCACCGTCTGCGACGCCTATCATTGCTCAACCCAGACCGGCACCAACACCAACCGGCTGTTCCTGTGGACCGGAACCAACGACGCCTCGGGCCGGTTCGGCGGCCCCTCGATCTCCAACAGCCACGACAGCCTCGTGGCCGACGGCGGGGCGGCCGATCCCTATCGCTGGACGACCTATGCCGAGCGGCTGCTGGCGGCCGGCGTGACCTGGCGCATCTACCAGGACATGGCCGACAACTTCACCGACAACCCGACGGCCGGGTTCAAGGCCTTTCGGGRCAGCCACGCGGCCCTGCCGGGGTCTGACCCGCGCCTGACGGCTCTTGGACTGTCGACCCGCAAGCTGGACGGGTTGCGCGAAGACGTTCTGGCCGGAGCCCTGCCGCAGGTGTCRTACATCGTCGCCCCGGCCGCCGATTCCGAGCACCCCGGTCCCTCCAGCCCTGCCCAGGGCGCGGACTACACCGCCCGGGTCATCGACGCCCTGACCGCTGATCCCAAGGTCTGGGCGCGGACCGTGCTGCTGGTGATGTTCGACGAGAACGACGGCTTCTTCGACCACGTCCCGCCGCCGGCTCCGCCCTCGAAGGCTGCGGACGGAACGGTTCTGGGCGCCTCGACGGTCGACACCGCCGGCGAATATCACCTGGTGCGCAACCCCACCGAGGCCAAGGCCGAGCGCGACGAACTGATGGGTCGTCCCTACGGCCTGGGTCCACGGGTTCCGCTGTATGTGCTGTCGCCCTGGAGCCGAGGCGGCTGGGTCAATTCGCAGGTCTTCGACCACACGTCGGTGATCCGCTTCCTGGAAGCGCGGTTTGGGGTGGCGGAGCCCAACATCTCGCCCTGGCGACGAGCGGTGTGCGGCGACCTGATCACCGCCTTCGACTTCAGGACTCCGAACGACACGCCCTTCGCCAAGGCCTTGCCCGCCACCCAGGTCCTGGCCGAGCGCGCCGCGGCGCTGAAGGACACCACCGTGCCGCCGACCCCGGCCGCGCCGGCGGTCCCGATCCAGGCGACGGGCCCTCGCCCCTCGCGCGCCCTGCCCTACGCCCCGCGCGTGGACGAAGGCGCACAGGATGGTCGCCTGACGCTGACGTTCGCCAATGAGGGGTCGCAGGCGACGGTTCTGCACGTCTATGACCGCCTGCGCCTGGACCAGCCGCCGCGTCGCTACACCGTCGAGCCAGGCAAGCAGGCCAGCGACGCCTGGCCCGCCGGCGCCTACGACCTGTGGGTGCTGGGCCCGAACGGCTTCCACCGCCACTTCATCGGCGCCGTCCCAGGCGAGGATCCGATCCTGCAAGTCTTGGCCTCTCCTGTCACGGGCCAGGTCCGCCTGACTCTAAGCAATCCCGGCGGTGCGGCCCGGACTTTGGTCGCCACGCCCAACGCCTACAAGGCGGCCTTCCGTCCCTGGAAAGCGACCCTGCCGGCGGCGGGCGAGATCCGCAAGGACATGCGCGTGAAGGCCACCGGGGGCTGGTACGACATGTCGATCGAAACCGACGGTTACCTGCGTCGTGTGGCCGGACGGCTGGAGATGGGCGTCGATTCCATCACCGATCCGGCCATGGGCGGAATGGCGATCATGGATCAGCCGTTTCGCGGGTGAACAGGCCGGCTCGGGTCGTTCTGGATTCGGCGGACCTTGGATCCTCGCAAGTTAGGATCCAGCCTCAGGCCAGCGCGTTCTCGGCGACAGCCTCTGTCGTGGCGGGGGCTTCACGTGTCGAACGACGGCGCAGGAAGTAGAAGCCGGCCAGGATCGTGCAGACCGCGCCGACGACGCTGGTAGCATAGGCGCTGGCGATGAAGAACCCCAGCCAGTCCAGTCGAACCATGACGAAGTTGCGCCAGACCAGCAGGGCGACGCTGCCGAGATAGCCCGAGGCGTCGGCCACGTAGATCAGGAAACCCGCCGTGCCAATCCGCCCGCTGAAGGCGATCATCCTGTCGAACAGCATGGCGTTGAACGGCGTGTAGGCCATGTAGAGGCCGGCGCCCGTCAGGATCATCCAGGTCAGGGGCGCCAGCAAGTGGGCCTGGAAGGCCAGGGTCGAGAGGCCCAGCAGCAGGAAGCCGGCCAGGATGACGCCGTGCATCACCAGCAGCGCCCGCAGGTTGTCGCGAACCAGCATCACGGCGCCCATCACCGCCAGGGCGATGACCGCCACGGGAAGTTCGCTGGCGGTGAAGACGCCGGAGGCCTCGCCGAAGCCCAGGGCGGTCCAGAGCTCGGCGGCGAAGTTGTCGCGGAAGTCGCGGAAGGCGGTCAGCAGGATATAGGCCATCACCAGCAGCACGACGCCGGGCGCGTAGGCGGCCAGGAAGGCGCGGCGCTGGGCGCGGTCCATCGGCTGGCGACGCACGCGGGCGGCTTCATCGGCGGCGTTGGGCGGCGGCAGCTGCACCAGGGCCCAGACCGAGACGGCCAGCAGCGGCAGGAAGATCGCGCCGGTGGCGGCGGGCATCCAGAACGGCGAGACATGGATGTCGACCATCAACCATTTGCCGACCGACTTCACGGCGCCGGACGACAGGATGAAGCTGGCGCAGAGAATGGCGCCCAGGACCTCCGACGTGCGCCGCCCTTCCATGAAGCCGAACACCAGCCCCCAGATCATGCCCAGCGGCAGGCCGTTCAGGAACAGGGCCGCGACGTTCCAGGGCGCGGGAACGACCGCGAAGGCCAGCAGGGCCAGCCAGGAGATCCCGATCAGGCCCAGGATCGCCGCGCCGCGATGCGACGGGGCGATCTCGGAGATGACCTTGACCCCGATCAGCTTGGAAGCGGCGTAGYCGGCCACCTGGGCCAGCACCAGGGCGATCTTGTAGTCGACGGCGAAGGTCCAGCCGTCGACCACGCCAAACGTGGCCGCCGCGAACGGCTTTCGGAAGGCGTACATCGAGAAATAGGCGCAAAAGCCGGCCAGACCCGCGAACAGGGTGAACGCCAGCGGATTGGCTCGCTCCAGCCAGCGCCGAGGACCTGAAGTCATGAAAACGCCCCTTGATGGAGCGTTTTGGTCTATACCAAATCCACGACAGCTGGATGACGGCGCCGCGTGCCTGGAAAGACCCGCTTCTGGACCTAGCGCACGCGGATGTCGACGCTGACCTTCAAGGCGTCGTGGCGCCAGTATTCGCGGTCGAACTCGACCACGCGGCCCTGGGCGTCGTAGCAGGTTCGGATCACGCTGAGGCCCGGCAAGCCTGACTTGACCCGCAGGGCCTCGGCCACGTCGCGGGTCAGGGCGCAGGGTTGCATGTCGACCTTGTTGCGCGCGACGCCGATGCCGTAGACCGACTTCAGGACGCTGGTCAGCGAGCCGTCGAGATCGTGCTCCACGAGGCCCGGCGCCAAGGACGCATCGACGACGATGCTCTCGATCAGCACCGCCCGGCCGTCGATCAGGCGCCGGCGGCGGATCCAATACATCGGCGCGCCGACGGGACGCGAAAAGATCTGGGCCAGCATGCCGTCGCAGGGGATCTCGACCTTGCTCAGCGTCTCGGTCTCCGGCCGACGCCCCTGCGCCTCGACGTAGGACATGAAGCCTTCCCAACGGGTCGGATCGTAGACCACCGGCGGCGGCGAGACGTACCAGCCGCTGCGATCCTTGCGGTAGATGACCCCCTCGGCCTCAAGCTGGAACAGCGCCTCGCGGATGGTGCCGCGCGCCACGCCGCCGCCCACCTGCATCTGGCGCTCGGACGGCAGGCGCTCGCCCGGGTTGAGCTCGCCGCCGGCGATGAGCGCGGCGATGTCGTCACGCACGCCGATATACTGGAGATCGGGCTGTTGCATCGGACGACCTGGCCAGCGGTCGAATCCCGCCACCCCGAGATGATGGGAGGGCGCTTCTCCGGGGTCAAGGAACTGGATCAGACCACTGACGAGCCGACTTTCAGCAGATCAAGGCTTCACGAAAGTTTCGTCGAAAATCTCCAATATCTGGTCTATACCAAAAATTGCCATTGGAGATGGGACCATGCCCACCGATCGTCGCGCGTTTCTGCGCACCGCCGCCGGCGGCCTGACCGCCGGCGCGGCCCTGGGCCTGCTGCCGGCCACCGTTCGCAAGGCCATGGCCATCCCCGCGCGCCACCGCACCGGCACGATCATGGACGTCGAGCACGTCGTGATCTTCATGCAGGAAAACCGCGCGTTCGATCACTATTTCGGCGCGCTGAATGGTGTGCGCGGCCTCGGCGATCCGCGACCGCAGCGCCTGCCAGGCGGCGCTTCGGTGTGGCGCCAACCGAGCAAGGAGCATCCCGACGGCTTCGTCGCGCCGTTCTACGGCGACTCCAGAACCACCAACGCCTACACGGTCGACGGCGCCGACCAGGGTCACCAGGCGGCGATCACCATCGTCAACGGCGGCCGCTACGACCAGTGGGGCCACTCGGGCGAACTGCACAAGCGAATGGTCTACTACAAGGCCTCGGACTTGCCGTTCTACCACGCYCTGGCCAGCGCCTTCACGATCTGCGACGCCTATCACTGCTCGACCCTGACCCAGACCTATCCGAACCGCCTGCACCTTTGGACGGGCTGCAACGGCGGCGGCAAGGTCGGCGGCGATCCGGAGATGAGCAACTACGGCGAGGACGACACGCCCAGCGCGGACATGGCCGAGGACAAGGTCATGGCCCAGGGGCCGCACGATTGGATGACCTATGCCGAGCGCCTGCAAGGCGCTGGAGTCAGTTGGAAAGTCTATCAAGAGTACGACAATTTCGGCGACAACATCTTGTCGGTGTTCAAGAATTTCCGTCCATGCGCGAAGGATTCACCGCTCTATGAGCGCGGCCGGACCTGGGTGTCGGAGGGCAAGACCGGCGCCGACCGTACGCGTTCGGACGGCGAGCAGTTGGGCGAGGCCTTCCGCGCCGACGTCGCCGCCGACCGCCTGCCGCAGGTGTCGTGGATCGTCACCGCCGCCGACCTGTCGGAGCACCCGCAGGCCGAGCCTTCGAAGGGCGAACACGTCTGCGCCGAGCTGATCAAGGCCCTGGTCGACAACCCCGAGGTGTTCGCCAAGACCGTGTTCATCGTCAATTACGACGAGGCCGGCGGTTTCTACGATCACATGCAGCCGCCGATGCCGCCGCTGACGCCCGAGCAGGGCTGGAGCTCGGTGTCGGTCGCGGGCGAGACCAAGGACTATGGCGACGACGCCAAGGCGGCCAACAAGGGCGCCCACCCTCTGGGCCTGGGCATCCGCGTGCCGGCGCTCGTCGTCTCGCCGTGGAGCCGGGGCGGCTTCGTCTGCTCGGAGGTGTTCGACCACACCTCGACGCTGCGGTTCCTGGAGAAGCGCTTCGGAGTGCGCGAGGACAATATCAGCGAGTGGCGCCGGACGGTTTGCGGCGACCTGACCTCGGCCTTCGACTTCGCCACGCCCAACCAGGACTGGACGGCGCTGACCCTGCCGCAGACCGCGGACTACATGGCGCGGGTGGCCCGGTCCAAGGCCGCTCCAACCCTGAAGATTCCCGAGATACAGACGGCCTCGGCCCAGGAAGGTCCGCAGCGCGGCGCGCGCGCCCTGCCCTACGCGCTGTCGGCCGACGCCACTGTTCGCGGCGGCGGCCTCTGGATCGACCTCGTCAACAAGGGCCGGACGGGCGCGGTGTTCCAGGTGTTCGACAACACCGACCGCGACGGTCCCTGGCGCTTCACCCTGGCGGCCGGAGAGACCTACGCGGCCGGACACTGGAACCATGCCGGCCGCGCGCCGGGGCCCTACGACCTCACCGTCCATGGCCCGAACGGCTTCTATCGGCGGTTCGCCGGCGATGCATCGCGGCCGCAGCCCGGCGTGTCGGTCACCGCGGACGCCCGTTCCCGCCTGATCGTGCGCCTGGCCGGCGCCGGCGGCGGCTCGGCTAGGGTCACGGCGCGGATGAACGAGGCCTATCCGCTGGCCGAGGGCGAAGCCGGCCAAACCCTGGTGCTGCCTCCCAAGGGCGTCGTCCGCTCGATCTGGGACCTGCGCGGCAGCGATCATTGGTACGACCTGACCCTGACTCTGGCGGACGATCCCTCGTTCATCCAGCGCCTGGCCGGCCACCTCGAAACGGGGCGCGCCAGCCGCACCGACCCCGGCATCGGACGGATGCGCCTGTGACCGACTTGCCCGATACCTTTTTCAGCTCAAAGCCTTGTACGGATATTCGATGACCTCTCGTCCCGCGGCCGATGCTTTCGTGGCCGAGCTTGCCGATCTCTTCGCCCAACTTGGCGGCCTCCGTTATGGGGAGGGCGTCAGCCAACTGGAGCACGCGCTGCAGACGGCCCACCACGCCAGGGTCGATGGCGCGCCGCCGGCCCTGATCGTCGCCGCCCTGCTGCATGACGTCGGCCACATGATGCAAAAGGCCGGCGAGGACGCCGCCGACCGCGGCGTCGATACGCGCCATGAACACATCAGCGCCGGCTATCTGGCGCGGGCGTTCGGCCCCGAAGTGACCGAGCCCATCCGACTGCACGTGGCGGCCAAGCGGTATCGGGTGGCCGTGGATCCCGCCTATCTGGAGCGTCTCAGCAAGGCGTCGCTCCAGAGCCTGGCCCTGCAGGGCGGCCCGATGAGCGCCGACGAAATCGAGGCGTTCCTGGCCGAGCCGGCGGCGCAAGCCGCTCTGCGGCTGCGCGGCTATGACGAGGCCGGCAAGGCGCCCGACGCCGAGGTGGCCGGCTTCGAGACCTATCACGACCTGCTGTGCGATCTGATCGAGCAGCCAGGCAACGGATGAATCTTATCCGGCCTCGCCGGGCAACGGAGCTTAGCGCGGTCGCTCCAACGTAAGCCAAACGCGCTCTAGCCAGGACTATCGCCGCGCGCGATCCGCGCCTCGATATCCGCCAGCACGGGCCCAAGACCGGCGACGCTTTCGACGACGTAGTGAGCGCCGGCGTCGCGCAGCGCTTTCGCCGACGCCTCGATCCGCGCGGCGCGCTCGGCGGCGGGCAGGATCGCCAGCACGTGCTGCTCCAGACCCACGCCGTTGCCCGAGGCCGACAGACCAACGGTCCAGGCGCCGACCTCCAGCCCCTCGCCGATGCCGACGGCCGCGTCGTCGACCTTGACGCAGGCCCGCGCCGGCCATGCGCCGAGATCGACCAGGACCTTCCACATCATCAACGGCGAGGGCCGCCCCTGCGCCGTCTCTCCCGCGCAGACCACCACGTCAGGCGCGTAACCCTGCTCGGCGGCCAGCGGCAGAATGTCGGCCATCATCGGGCGTGTATAGCCGGTGGTGGAGCCGATCTTGACGCCCCTCCCCCGCAGATCGGCGGCGAGTTCGGCCGCGCCGGGGATAAGCTTGGCGCAGTCGCGGGCCGCCGCGCGCATCTTCGGTTCGACAGCGTCGTGCAGGCGCTCGACGTCGCCTTCGGTCGAGGCCGCGCCATGGCGTTCCTTCCAAAGGCCGGCGATGCGCGGCATGGCGAGCAGCGCCCTCACATGATCGCGCTTGGCTCGCCCCATGTCCGCCCGCGCCTCGGCCTCGGAGATGTCGACCCCCGCCTCGCCGAACACCTCGCGCAACGCCACGACCGGCGCGCGACAGCCGAAGTCAATCATCGTGCCGGCCCAGTCGAAGACTACGGCCTGGATCGGGCTGGCGCTCATGCCGCGGCTCCTTGCTTGGGAAGATCATAAAGGTCGGCGATCACGTCCTCGGCCAGCCCAAAGGCCGTCGAGGCGCCGGCGCCGCTGGTCACCACGACCAGCCGCACGCCAGGCGTCGGCGTTTCGACCAGAACGGGGCCGGCGGCCGAGGCGTAGGTGCCGGTCCAGCGCTCCAGAACCGGCGGCGGCGGTTGGCCGAACACCTGGGCGAACTCGTCCAGGATCAGGGCGTCGACATCGTCGCGGGCGAAGGGATCCGGTGTGGCGGCGTAGTGGTGGCTGTCGCCGGCCACCAGCGAGCCGTCGGCGCTCTGCGTCACGATCAGGTGGACGCCGTGCTCCAGGTGCGCGGCCTGCTCCGCTTCCAGCCGCGCACGCAGGGCGGCCGTCTGCGGCAGAGCGGCATAGCCGAGATAGCGGACCAGACCGAGGTCGGACATGACCGGCGCGGGCAGGCGCCAGCCCGGATCGGCCAGACGCAGCATCTGC
>NZ_JBFTZS010000119.1:0-11013 GCF_056406675.1 Caulobacter sp. P1_B12_2
GTGCAGGGCTACGGCTGCTACACGACCCAGGCCGCCAGCTTCTCGCCCATCCTGGCCAAGATCACGAGCTACGCCGTCGAACTGGGCGAGGCGATCCAGCGAGAGCGGCAGGATCTGCGCGGCTGAGCCGGCCGCGGACGCGCGGCTTCACGCCAGCGGAAGCGTGGCCACGATGCTGGTCCCGGACTCATCGCTCGAGATCGTCAAATGGCCGGAGAACTGTCGGACGCGGGCCTGCATGCCGGGGATGCCCACGCCGAGAACCGGATCGCCCTGACCCGATCCCATGCCGCGGCCATCGTCCGCGACGGACACCGTGAGCCGGCCGTTGACGACGCCAAGCTCGACCGAGACACAGCGCGCCTGCGCATGCCGATGAGCGTTCAGCAGGGCTTCCTGAATGATCCGCAGCGCGGTGTGCCGCAGCGGTGGAGGAATGCAATCGACCACCCGGTCCGCCTCCAGCACGACCTTTAGTCCGGTCCGCCTGGCAAAGCCCTCCACGAACTGGCGCACGCTGGCCGACAGGCCGTCCGGCCCAAGGTCGCGCGGCTCGATCAGGTAGGAAAGGGTCCGCGTCTCCTTGAGGGCTTCGTTCAGCGACGTCTCGACAGTGTCGATGATCGCGGCCAAATCGCCCAGGCATACGGCCCGTCGCAAGCGCGCCAGGCCAAAGCCGGCGGCGACCAGATTCTGGCTCGTGGAGTCGTGCAGTTCGACGGCGATGCGCTGACGCTCGTCGTCCCTGGCGGTGAGCAGCTCCTCGGAGGTCGCCCGGAGCGCTTCCTGCATCCTGACCATCTCCGTCAAATCGTCATGGATCGCCAGGAAACGGCCGTTCGCGCCGACCGAGAGCGGCGTGATCCGCATCTGACGCCAGCACAAGCCGCGGACGGTCCATTGGGCATAGGTGCGTCGGACGTCTTCGGCGTCGCCCGACAGCAGGCGCCGCAGGCTGAACTCGAGCGCCGGACGGTCGAGGTCAGGCAGGAGGCCGCAAATCGCATCGACGTAGAGGGCGCCAATCCCCGCGTCGCGCAGGGCGACATCCTGGACAGCGAAGGTGTTCCGCCAGGCCTCGTTGACCTCCACGATCCGCCCGCCGTCGTCCAGCAGGACGATGTCCGGCGATCCGGCCGCGACATGCGAGGGCCGCGTCGGGAGGGATCGCTCCTGGAAGGACGCGGTTTCCGCCGGCCTGATGGTTCCAGCCCGGCCGCGAGGCTTCATATCGTCGCTCAGGCTGCTCATGGTCGCTTGCGCCCTGACGCCGTTGCCTGGGCCAAAGCCCCCCAGAAGTCCGTGCATGCATCGTCCTCCGAACTTGTCTCGACCTCGCCGCGTCGCTGTCCTGCATGCGGCGACAGAAGGGTCTGTCTTCCCGGGGTGTTGGCGGGGGCCCGTAAGCCGCCATCGCCGCCCCTGCCAACCATGAACCGATGACCTGAAACTCTTGGACGGCGACACCTCGACCCTCACGCAACTGTGGCGCGATTTCTAAGACCGGTGAAATACAGCTATCGGGGCGCCGCTATTCCTCCGGGTTATGGCTTGTGAGGTTGTGGATTTCGGCCGCCTGGAATAACGCCTTCCTGAGCGGCGGGGAAAGCGCGGTTCGTCTCCCCCATTGGCGGCCAACGCCAGACGCGCTGATTTGCATAGCATGGGCTTAGAGCGTGCCGGCACGCGGCCCTTCAAAGGCGGCAACGAGTCAAAAGGCCGTCAATTGACGTCATGGACGCCAACGTCCGTCTAGGGTCGTAGATCGCCGTTGTCGTCGGCGAGCTAATGTCCGGAAATCGGATGAGCGTTATAGGCCGCTCCGCGGCGCCTGAATGTACCGGGCTGAACGTGGTAGAATGAGGCGAGGGATGTGGCCAATTCGCAGGAGGCGAACATGGCTCAATTTGACCTCTTCCTTCCGCCTAAGCGGCCTTGGAATACTGCCCGCATCATCGGCCCCAAGCCGCCATTCAAACCAAAGCACATCTGGGGAATTCGCCAGCAGCTGAAAGCTAACGGGCGAGTGCGCGACCTGGCGATGTTCAACTGCGCGATCGACGCCAAGCTTAGAGGGTGTGACCTCGTGAAGTTGCGCGTCAGCGACGTGGCGCCCGGCGGGTTAATCCGAGCGCGTGCGACGATCATCCAGCAGAAAACGGGTCAGCCCGTTCCCTTCGAGATCACGGAGCCGACGCGCGATGCTCTGGCCACCTGGATCAAACTTCGCGGCCGGCGATACGACGACTGGCTGTTTCCCAGCCGCAGCCGACCGGGCGGGCACGTCAGCACCCGACAGTACGCCCGACTTGTCGGTAAGTGGGTGTCGATGATCGAGCTTGAGCCGCGGGCTTACGGAACGCATAGCCTGAGACGAACGAAGGTCGCGCTGATCTATAAGAAAACGGGCAACCTGCGGGCCTGCCAACTTCTCCTCGGGCACCGGAAGCTGGAGAGTACGGTTCGATATCTTGGCATCGAGGTCGACGACGCGCTTGAGATGTCTGAGGCCATCGACTTGTAGGTTACACGCCTCAAGCAGCATGTCAGCGACGGGCGATCATTCCATGCAAAACCCTGCGAAGGTCGTGTTCCTGGAGCTGCCCCAAGGTCCGCTAGTGGCGCGGCTCCGACCTTGATCCGGATCCACATGGGGCCGGGCAACATGAAGGGCGACTGGGCAGTGTTGGGGCACGGCTGACCGACGGCGATACGCCGTGATCTAGTCGTCGGTTTCCTTCAGCATCTGATGATCGTGTATGTCTTTGGCATGATCCTCAATGCCGTGGGTCGACGCGGAGGTGCGCCGCACCAGGATAGCTTACTCACCCGTAGGCCCCACTTCGAGTTCGGGCCAGGGTGTCGGACACGAGAGCCTGCCCCTCCATTGTGTCCATGTAATCCAGGGGCGTCGCGCCGCCGAATGCTGGCATGGGCTCTCTGAGCCAACGCGACGTCCACGCCCGCGCGTCGAACCTTTCGACCTCATCCATGCCTTGGACCATGGATTCCACCTGACCAACCAGCTTCGCCAAGCCAAGGAACCGCTCCCCCTCGTCGGAACGCAGCGCACCACCTGTCTTGGTCTTACGGTTCACTGTGGAGATCGGAATGTTCAGGGCGGCAAAGGTCGAACCCTCCGGCATATCCAGATCGGCGATTATTCTCTTCGCCACGGAAGCTCTGATCCCGCGCTTGACGATTTTGATTCGGTCGTGGGCCGACATCTCATAAATGATGAGGTAATTTAGATCGATCAGGTCGAGCTCTTCCATCCTGGTGAAGTGCCTCCAAAGGCCGCTCACGGCACTTGTCAGAGCGGTACACCGGCCCTCTCGTACAGAAAGCGATCTGGGAGTTGATCGACGTTCCAACGGGATGACCGATCGGCCTGGCTACAGGGTGGCGGCTAGGACGAAGAGGTAGCTGACGACTGCGATGGCGCCTAAAATCCTCCAAGCCAGTTTGTCCAAATCCTTCTGAAAGATGATGCTCAGATCGATGGACTGCTTGGCCAAGGCCAAGTTGATGCGGTGTTCCAAATGGACGTGGTCAGCCTTCGCGATGAGCGTGTCCACCGCCTGGGTTAGGGCAAGGGATGTGGCGGCGACTACGGCTTGGGCATGTGCGGGCGGCATACCTGCATCGGTCATGATCTTTTCGCATTTGGCGACGTCGAACAAAGCAAGAGTCATTGCGATCTCGGCTGAGCTGATTGTGGGGGAAGTGCGAGCGGATCAAGGCGCTCATGCAGGGCCGTGCCGGGGGAGCGAACGGGGCGCTCAGCGGAGCTAGAGTGCCATATCGCCCGTCGCGCGCAACCCGCGGTGGGGAGTAATCGCGTAGTGACGCTGTCGGACGTTGCGAACTGAATGGGTATCTATGGACGGCCTAAGCGAGGTGGGTCCTGTGCGGTTGGGCGTGTATCGACGTACGAATTGTGGTGGCGTTGGGGGGGCGGCAAAGCCCGCGGACCGCTAGGTCGAACACCCGAGGAATGTTCAGGGAGAACGCGGCGGGAAAACGCTCGCGATCAGTCTCCCTCGAACGCCACGAACAAGGCTTCGACACGGGGGTCGTTCTCCATTCCGTCGCGGATGTTGAAGCGCTTCTTTGGCGGCTGACCGAACAATGTCCTAGCCACCCTGGCAGCCTCGCGCTGGATAGCGTCGGTTTTTTCCTGACCTAGTGTCTGTCTTGCCGTGGCGATCGCCAGGGCCACGCCGACGAACGAGTGTAGCGACGCCTGCTTGATCATGTAGTTGTCTTCGGTGTCCCAAGCCTCATCGATCAGTTGCTCCAAAACCTGGGACAGATTGGTCTGCCGCCGGTTCGCCAGTTCGGTCAGACGCTGGCGGCTCTCCTCATGAAGCGTGATGTTCAAAGGGAAGCGTTTGCGCTCGGCCATGTTCAGTCTCCAGCTGTTATACGCATATCTTGCGCACGCATTATTGGCGAAACATCAACGGCTTAGCCGAAAATCGCGAAATGTGCGCATAACATACGCACACGATGGCAAATCGAATTCATAATATGTTTCAACGGCTTATATCAAAACCGCAGGTGTGCGTAATGTGTGCCACCCCAAAAGGGGTGTTTTTCCACGGCGCCCTCTGGGCCTTGATCGTCAATTTGTTGGGTTGTTGCGGACACCGCTAGCGACTGTGCTTGCTGCACCGTCGAGGGGCCGTCACGGCCAAGAGTGACGGACGAATTGGCGCCCATGCCGAACCTCGTCGTGCCGAAGGGGGCTCTTCAGGCGTCTGCGCTAGGTCTGTTTGTGAAGTGGTGCGGGCGGCCGGAATCGAACCGGCATAGCCTTGCGGCTGACGGATTTTCGTACCACTTCGGCTTTCGCCGCCGTCCCGATGATCGGGCCGTTCGTGGTCTGGACTATCCCTTCACCGTGCTCCGAACGTCGGAGGTTAGGCGCTGCCCGTCTAGTCTCTACACCTTCCCCCAGAGGGGGCTTGGCTCGGGATCGCCATCTGACAGGGTTCCCCGAATTTGAGCAGTTCTACATCCCGGATTTCCCCGAGCGCACTCAATCCTGTGGCTTAAGTCCGTTGCGTCTACCAGTTCCGCCACGCCCGCCTAAACCGAGCCGAGCTATAGTCGGCTAGGTCTTGGCCGTCGAGGCTTTCGAACGGGTCCGTGACAGACCCGGGCGCACCGCGGCGTTGGCCGAGCGGTCGGGCGAGGCGCGGGTCTTGCGGACATTGATGGCCGAGGCGTCGATCCGGTTCTTGATGTGCGAGGCGTAATAGGTCTCGATCATCTCGACGCTGGTGCGGCAGTTCTTGGCGACCTGGTAGATGTCTGCGCCTTCCATCAGGCGCATGCAGATGTAGGTGTGGCGCAGGCTGTAGGTCGTGCGCCTCTGCCCCTCGCGGTCCACCTTCAGGTCCAGCTCTTCGAGGATGGTGTTGAACAACTGTCGGGGGAGGGCGGGGAACAGCCGGTCCCTCGGGCCTCCGTTAGCGCGCGCCTGGAGGCGGCCAAAGGGCATGACCGCGCCGGGCATGCTCTTGCACCAGCCGACCCCGCGCTTGCCACGTACGGCGATCTCAAGGATGCGCTGGCCGGTGGCCTCGTCGGTCGCCACGGTGACGTCGCGATATTCCAGGCCCAGAGCCTCGTCTGGCCGCAGGCCGGTGTTGACCATGAAGAGCACGAAGTCGTGGAGAGTTTCGCTGGCGTCGCGCCAGCGCTCCGCCGTGGGGTTCTTGGCGCGCTCTCGGGTCGCCGCGTAGAGCTGCTTGTACTCGTCGGGCGAGAACCAGGCCCGGTGCGAGATTTTGCTCGCCGCCCTGAAGGGCGGCGAGAGGTCGGGCAGTTGCTCCAGCCAGCGATGACGATGGGCGGTCTTCAGGACCTGGCGCAGGCAGACGATCTCCTGGTGCAGGGTGCCGCGGGCCGGCGGCTTGCCGTTACGGCCGGCCTTCATCCGGTGGATGCGGTAGTCCTGGACCATGCCGGCGGTGATCTCACTCACCACGGCCCTTCCGAAGAACGGGTTGAGGTGGTTGTTGATGCGCTGGCGATGGCCTTCGACATAGATCGGGCTGCGCTCGCCCTGGGTGATGATCGCGAACTCGTCGATGAAGCGGTCGGCGGCCTGGGCGAAGGTCTTGCCGGGCTTGAGTTCGCCGGAGCGCAGTTTGCCCAGCAGACCCAGATACCAGTCGCCGGCCACGTCCTTGGCCCGCGCCAGGCTCTCCTCGCGCGTGGTGACGCGCCTTTGCTGGCCAGCGACTGTGCAGGCGCACTGCCAATGCGGACTGCCAGGCCGTTTATAGACCTGMACCTTGCCGTCCATGAGTCCGTGTCGCGCCGTCACCGCCCCGCCTTCCGCTCGCCAGGGCGGGAAATCTGCCAGCCAAAGATTAGCGGCTGACTTCCAGTTGCGGTTAGCCATCCGTTGACTGGCGATCCTCCGCGGCGCCGCTGGCGCGGCGCGGAAACAGGGGCTAGCGGCAAGCACCGTGGAGAGGCGATGGCTGCGCTCCGTGCGGAGCGCGGACGCCACCGGGCTGGACCGTTCGGTCCATCCCTTCGCCAATGGTCGCGTCGGCCGGTTCCGGCCTTTGGCGACCATTCGGTCAGGCGGGTGGGGTGCTGGCCTTCTGGCGGGAGGGCGGGGCCTTGCGGACGTTGATCGCCGAAGCGTCGATCACGTTTTTGATGTGCGAGGCGTAGTAGGTCTCGATCATCTCGACGCTGGTTCGGCAGTTCTTGGCGACCTGGTAGATGTCGGCGCCGTTCATCAGGCGGGTGCTGATGTAGGTGTGGCGCAGGCTGTAGGCGGTTCGGCGCTGACCCTCGCGATCGACCTTCATGTTCAGTTCGCCCAGGACTGTGTTGAACAACTCGTTCTGAAGCGAGGGGAATAGCCTGTCCAAGGGGGTGCCGGCGTTGCGGCTCTTCAGTCGCCTGAACGGCGCCACGGCCTCGGGCATGCTTTTGCACCAGCCGACGCCGCGCTTTCCGCGCACGGCGATCTCAAGCAAGCGCTCGCTGGTGGCCCCATCGACGACGATGGCGACGTCGCGATACTCCAGGCGGAGGGCTTCGTCGGGACGGAGCCCGGTGTTGACCATGAACAGCACGCAGTCGCGAAGATTCTCGGTGGCGGTTCGCCACTGTTCCTTGAGCGGGTTCCTGGCTCTCTCGCGCAGGGCCGCGTCGAACGTCCTCCATTCCTCAGGCGAGAACCAGGCCCGGTGCGAGACCTTGCCCGACCGCCCATAGGGCGCGGAAAGGTCGGGCAGATGGTCGAGCCACTTGTGGCGGATGGCGGTCTTGAGCACCTGGCGCAGGCAGACGATCTCCTGGTGCATCGTGCTGCGGGCCGGAGGCTTGCCGCGACGTCCGTTGCTCATGCGGTGGATGCGGTAGTCGGCGATCATCCCGGCGCCGATGTCGTCCACCGCCGTGGCCCCGAAGAACGGCACCAGGTGGTTGGCCAGGCGCCGCCGGTGACCGTGAACATAGATCGCGTTTCGCTGGCCCTGGGTGATGGCCTCGAACTCGATCATGAAGCGTCGCGCAGCTTCCCGGAACGTCCTGACAGGCGGGCCCGGCACTGCGATGGCCCTGGGGACCGTAGCCGGCTTTGCCGGCTTTGACGCTTTGTCGGATCTGACATTCAGCGCGGGGCGATCGGCGCTGATCAGCGCCAGGTACCATTCTCGGGCAAAGACGGCGGCGCGGCTGAGGCTGTCCTCGCGGGTATTTGCGCGCTGTTGGCGGCCGCCGATCGAGCAGGCGCACTGCCAGTGGGGACTGCCCTTTCGCAGATAGAGTTGCACCTTGCCGTCCATCAGCTGATGGCGATTTTCCCCTTTATTCAGTAGGGCTTTTGCGGCTTTTTGGGCGTTTGTGCTAGCAGTGTGCTTGCTGGAAGCAGACGTTTCGGACTTGTTTTTATTGATGTTATTGAGGGTTTTGGTGACCGGTTTGGAGCGCATAGGATTTTAAGTCCGTAGCGTCTACCAGTTTCGCCACGCCCGCGCTGGTCCTGCCCGTATAGGATGAGGGGCGAGTCCCGCCAAGGCCGTCCGTCGCCGGCGCCCGCGTTCGGGGCGCCGGCGCGAAACGGGACCGTTGCGGCTCGACGTCCGGCGGGCGCGTGATAGCGTCACCGTTCTTGACCGCCTGAGTACCGGGCGGGGGATTGGGGGATGGTGATCATGAAGCGCGAACTGGCCGCACTGGCTTTCCTGACGGCGGCCTGCGCCGCGCCGCTGGCCCAGGCCGCTGACATCGAGGTGGTGCGCGCCGCGCGGCTGCTCGACGTGGCCACGGGCCGGTATGTCGACAACCCGCAGGTGGTGGTCACCGACGGCCGGATCACGGCGGTGGGCAAGTCGGGCGACGCGGTTCCGCCTGGGGCCACCGTGGTGGAGCTGCCGGGCGCGACCCTGCTGCCGGGCCTGATCGACATGCACGTCCACCTGGACAGCGTCGCCGAGATCGGCGGCTACAACAGCCTGCAATACAGCGACGCCTTCTGGAGCGTGGTCCAGACCCGCAACGCCAAGGTCACCCTGGAAGCGGGCTTCACCACGGTGCGCAACGTCGGCTCGGCCGAGTTCGACGACGTGGGCCTGCGCGAGGCGATCGACGAGGGCTACGTGCCGGGTCCGCGCATCGTCACCGCCACCTACGCCATCGGCGCGACGGGCGGCCACTGCGACTCGACCTTCTTCCCGCCGTCGATGGACCAGAAAAGCCCCTACAACGTCGACAGCCCGGACGAGGCGCGCAAGGTGGTGCGCACCCTGAAGAAGTACGGCGCCCAGGTGATCAAGATCTGCGCGACCGGCGGGGTGTTCTCGCGCGGCGACGAGCCTGGCCAGCAGCAACTGACCCTGGCCGAGATGCAGGCGATCGTCGACGAGGCCCACATGGCCGGCCTGAAGGTCGCCGCCCACGCCCATGGCGCGGCGGGCATCAAGGACGCCATCCGTGCGGGCGTCGACACCATCGAGCACGCCAGCCTGGTCGACGACGAGGGCATCAAGTTGGCCGTCGCGAAGGGCGCCTACTTCTCGATGGACATCTACAACACCGACTACACCCAGGCCGAGGGCGCCAAGAACGGCGTGCTGGAGGACAATCTGCGCAAGGACCGCGACATCGGCGAGGTGCAGCGCGAGAACTTCCGCAAGGCGCTGAAGGCGGGCGTGAAGATGATCTACGGCACCGACGCCGGGGTCTATCCGCACGGCACGAACGGCAAGCAGTTCGCGGTGATGGTCCGCTATGGCGCGACGCCGCTGCAGGCGATCCAGGCCGCGACGATCACCGCCTCCCAGGCCCTGGGCCGCGAGAAGGATGTCGGCCAGGTGGCCGTCGGCCGCTATGGCGACCTGATCGCGGTGGCGGGCGACCCGCTGAGCGACGTCACGACGCTGGAAAAGCCGGTGTTCGTGATGAAGGGCGGGGCGGTGGTGAAGCGGCCGTAGGTTTCAGCCTCTGTGCGTCCTTCGAGGCCCGCYGCGCGGGCGCCTCAGGATGAGGAGCGTTATTGCTGATTTCCTCATCCTGAGGTGCGCAGCGAAGCGAAGCCTCGAAGGACGCAAGGCGCCTGCCTCTCGCCAAGCCGGCCTCGAACGCCTAAATGCTGCCGCTCCGTAACGCCCGAGCCCGCCCGTGATCACCTTCCAAGACGTCTCGAAAACCTATGCCGGAGCCGGCGATCGCGCCGCGCTGACGGGCGTCAGCCTTTCGGTCGCGCCCGGCGAGGTGTTCGGGGTGATCGGGGCCTCGGGGGCGGGCAAGTCGACCCTGATCCGGCTGATCAACGGCCTGGAGAAGCCGTCGGGCGGCAAGGTCGTGGTCGACGGCGACGACGTGGCGGCCCTGGGCGTCGAGGGGCTGCGGTCCCTGCGCCGCCGGGTCGGGATGATCTTCCAGCACTTCAACCTGCTGTCGTCCAAGACCGTGGCCGGCAATGTGGCCTTTCCGCTGAAGCTGGCCGGTCGGCCGGACGCCGAGGTCAAGACGCGCACCACCGAGCTGCTGGCGCGGGTGGGCCTGTCAGACTTCGCCACCAAATATCCCGCCCAGCTGTCGGGCGGCCAGAAGCAGCGGGTCGGCATCGCCCGGGCCCTGGCGACGGGTCCCAAGGTGCTGCTGTGCGACGAGGCGACCAGCGCGCTGGATCCCGAGACCACCGAGCAGATCCTGGAGCTGGTCTCCAACCTCAACCGCGAACTGGGCCTGACTATCGTGCTGATCACCCACGAGATGGACGTGGTGCGCCGCGTCTGCGACCGGGTGGCGGTGCTGGAGGGCGGCAAGGTGGTCGAGGCCGGACCGGTCGAGGAGGTGTTCCTGCACCCGGCCAGCGCCACGGCCCGGCGGTTYGTGATGGAGGCCGACGGCGTCCCGGCCGACGGCGCCTTGGTCGGCGGCCGCGTGGTGCGCCTGACCTTCCGCGGCGAGGCCACCTACAAGCCGATCCTGGGCCTGGTGGCCCGCGAGACCGGCGTCGACTATTCGATCCTGGGCGGCCGCATCCATCGCCTGCGCGAGACTCCCTATGGCCAGCTGACGCTGTCGCTGACCGGCGGCGACGTCGAGGCGGCGATCGCGCGGTTCAAGGCCGACGGCGTGCGGGTCGATATGGTCACGGAGGCGGGCCGATGAGCGGATTCATGGACAATATCGACTGGTCCGAGATCGGCCAGGCGACGCTGGACACCCTGTCGATGCTGGGCGGCTCGATGGTGCTGACCGTGATCCTGGGCCTGCCGCTGGGCGTGATCCTGTTCCTGACCGGCAAGGGCCAGATGCTGCAGAACCGCGCCGCCAACGGCGTGCTGTCTCTGGTGATCAACACCCTGCGCTCGGTGCCGTTCGTGATCCTGCTGATCGTGATGATCCCGCTGACCGTGGCCCTGGTCGGCACCTCGCTGGGCGTGGCGGGCGCGATCCCGCCGCTGGTGGTCGGCGCGGCGCCGTTCTTCGCGCGCCTGGTCGAGACCGCCCTGCGCGAGGTGGACA
>NZ_JBFTZS010000120.1:0-10997 GCF_056406675.1 Caulobacter sp. P1_B12_2
CGAACAGGACCTCGACGCCTTGATCCACGAGGCCGCGGACCACGATCTCGGCGCCGGTCATGGCGCGGTCCGCGGTGGTGGCGGGAGCTTGGCTCTCGATGGTCTGATGGGCGGTCATGGCGGTGATCCCGAGGGGCTGGGAAGCTGGACTGTGGTGAAGCAGAAAAGAAAAAAGGTCCCGAAGGACCTTTGTACGCGCGACCGATCTATCAGCGTGACTTCAACGTCACGCCGTGAACGGCCGCTCCATAAGTACGATCATGGTGTTGCGCACGAGTGTTGCTCCAAATGGATGATCGGGGAATGCCATGCTCATTCGAGGGCGTCAAGGCGCGGTTTGACGCAAGAAACAACCCGTTGCGCTGGCGCAACGGTGTTCCGTCAGGCGAAATTCAGCCCAGGCTCTTCAGCAACAGGGCAAGGGCGTGCTCGGCGAACCGGTGCATGTTGGTCTCGCGGTCGTCAAGGCCCGTCTCGATGGTAAGACTGACCTCGGTGTCCGGCCCCACCACGGCCGTGCAGCTGTGGCCCGCGGCGTCGCCGTAGCGGTTGCCGTCGGGTCCCGCCGCGCCGGTTTCCGACAAGCCCCACGTCGCCTTCAGGTTCTTGCCCGCCACCCGGGCCAACAGCACGGCGTAGGGCTCGCTGGCCGAGCGCAGGCCGTCCATGGCCTTCTGGGGGATGTCCAGCAGGGTCAGGCGGGCGCGGGCGGTGTAGACCACGGCGCCGCCGACATAGAACTTCGACGCGCCCGGCACGGCGAGCAGGGCCGAGGAGATCAGGCCGCCGGTTGAGGATTCGGCGATGGCGACGGTCTCGCCCCGTTCGGTCAGGCGAGCGGCGACGGCGGCGGCGAGGCGGGCGAGTTCGGTCATGGATATCGTCCTGTGTACTGGGGAACTTGCCCCGACCTTGGCGGCTTCGCCGCCTGTCCGCTCCCATAGGGGGCGGAGCCTGAAAACGCGCCCTCTTCCCCCTATGGGGAAGGAGGGTCACGCAGTGACCCGGAGGGGGCAAGGGTGTTCGCCCGCTCCCAGTCCGGCGTCTGGTTCCTGAACCAGGTCAGCTGCCGCTTGGCATAGCGCCGCGTTTCCTGCCGGGCCGCCTCCAGCGCCTCGTCGAGCGTGGTCTCGCCTCGCAGGTGAGCGGCCAGTTCGCGGTAGCCGACGGCCTTGAGGGCGGGGAGGGGCGGCGTCAGGCCCCGGGCCTCCATGGCCGCCACCTCGTCCAGCGCTCCGCGTTTGACCATCCGGCCCAGGCGCGCGTCGCAGCGGTCATAGAGCTCGGCGCGGGGCGGCTCGAGCACCAGGCCGCGCCAGGTCCCCTCGGCGAGGGCGGGCTTGGTTTCGGTCTGCCAGGCGGTCAGCGCCTTGCCGGTGGCGATGGCCACGGCATGGGCGCGGACCAGGCGCTGGCGGTCGCCGATCTCGATGCGCTTCTCGGCTTCGGGGTCCAGCTCGGCCAACACGTCGCGGAACTCCGGCTCGCCCTGGGCGGCGTAGAGCAGGGCCGAGACCTCGCGCTGGGTTTCCGACACCGGCGGGATGTCGGCCAGGCCGTGGGTCAGGGCTCGGAAATAGAGGCCGGTGCCGCCGACCACGATCGCGGGGCGGCCCCGCGCGGCGATTTCGGCCAGGGCTTGCGTCGCCGCCGTCAGCCAGCGCCCGACCGACCAGCCGTCGGCCGCGTCGGCCACGGCGAACAGGTGGTGCGGCGCCTGCGCCAGCTCGTCCGCCGAGGGGGCGGCCGTCAGCACCGGCAGGCCGGCATAGATCTGCATGGAGTCGGCGTTGACGATCTCGCCCCCGCTCTCGCGCGCCATTTTCAGGGCGAAAGCCGACTTGCCGCTGGCCGTTGGGCCTCCGATAAGAGTGATGCTGTTAGCGGACAATCCTGCGTCGACCTCTGGTCCCGGCGTTGGCTGTCTGCATATCCGGGGGACGCGATCCATACCATGCTTCACTTGATCTTCGCCGCCGCCTTGGCGTCGTCCACGACGCCCGCCGTCATCGCCAAGCCGGCCGCGCCGTCGCCGATCACCGTCCAGGCCAAGGCCGACCAGCAGTTCGGCTGCGCGGTGCTGTTCGTGGGCGCCGACGAGGTCCTGCGCCGCAATCCCGGCATGCTGGCCAAGCTGTCCGAGGGCGAGGGCGGCAAGGCCGTCGGGCCGTTGCTGAAGATGATGGGCGCCAGCGGGGAGGGGATCATCAACGCCGCCATCGCCGACGGCGTGGCCAGGGGCGAGAAGCCGACCGAGGTCTATCGGCGCGGCGTGGCCAGCATCGCCAGCATGATGATCGACACGCCGGTGACCAAGGCGGGCGACGACGCCAACGAAGAGCGGGGCATGGCGCTGTTCACCAACTGCCTGTCGCTGATGAACGAATAGACGCCCCTGGCGGGTTGACGCGGGCGGCTTCCTCCAATAGCCGCCCCTCATGCTCGCGATCACCCTCGTCTCGCCCGACCGTGCCGCCCTGGCGGAGGCCGCCGCCGCCGTGCGCGCCACCTGGGCCGTCTCGTCCGAAACATCGCTGGGCGAGGGCGCGCTGGACCTGTTCGTCGATGGTCCGCCGGTCGAGACCCACATGGCCGTGAAGGCCGCGGTCGGCGACCTGCCCGTCGACTTCGCCGTCCAGCCCGTCGAAAATCGCAGGAAGCGCCTGCTGATCGCCGACATGGACTCCACGATCATCAACGTCGAGTGCCTGGACGAGCTGGCCGACTTCGCCGGGGTCAAGGCGCAGGTCTCCGAGATCACAGAGCGCGCCATGCGCGGCGAACTGGCCTTCGAGGGCGCTCTGCGCGAGCGGGTCGGCATGCTCAAGGGCCTGTCGGTCGACGCCTTGCAGGCCTGCTACGACGACCGCGTGAAGCTCAACCCCGGGGCGCGCACCCTGGTGCGGACCATGGCCGAGAACGGGGCCCGTTGCGCCCTGGTCTCGGGCGGCTTCACCTTCTTCACCGCGCGCGTCGCCGAGGCCGCCGGCTTCCACCTGAACCGCGCCAACACCCTGATCGAAGAGGGCGGCAAGCTGACTGGAACGGTCGGCGATCCGATCCTGGGCAAGGAGGCCAAGCTGGCCGCTCTGCAGGAAGAGACCTCGGCCCTGGGCCTGACCCCGGCCGACGCCCTGGCGGTGGGCGATGGGGCCAACGACCTGGCGATGATCGAGGCCGCAGGCCTGGGCGTCGCATACCGCGCCAAGCCGATCGTCGCGGCCCAGGCGCACGCCAAGGTCGACCACGCGGACCTGACCGCCTTGCTCTACTTCCAGGGCTACACCGCCGCGGAGTTCGTTTCGTGACCTTCCCGCGCGGCATCCCCTTTCCGCAAGAGATTCGGGCCGTGGTCTTCGACATGGACGGCCTGCTGCTGGACACCGAGACGGTCTACCAGGCTGCCATGATCGAGGCGGGCCAGGCGTTCGGCATCGATTTCACCGCCGCGACCTATCGTTCGATGGTGGGCAAGACCAATCCGGAATGCGCGGTGATGCTGCGCGAACTGTACGATCCGGCCTTCCCGGTCGAGGACTATTTCTCACGCGTCTGGAGCGACGTCGAGATCATCCTGGAGGCCGAGGTTCGGCTGAAGACCGGGGTGATGGAGATCCTCGACTACCTGGACGTCCTGGGCCTGCCCCGCGCCATCGCCACCTCCAACAGCCGTCAGGCGGTGGACCGCTATCTGGGCCGCTTCGACCTGCTGAAGCGCTTCCACGCGGTGGTCGCCAACGCCGACGTCGTGCGTCACAAGCCGCACCCCGATCCCTACCTGGAGGCGGCGCGCCGGTTGAACGTCGATCCGACCCTGTGCCTGGCCCTGGAGGACTCCCACCCCGGCGTCCGCGCGGCCCACGCGGCGGGGATGATGACCATCATGGTGCCCGACATCCTCGATCCGAACGAGGAGATGCACGACAAGTGCGTCCACGTCGCCGACAGCCTGCACGTGGTGCTGGGGCTGCTGAAGGCGGCGGCTTAGGCGCTCGCTCACCCTCTCCCATGGGGAGAGGGAGGGGCCCATTGCGCAGCAATGGGAGGGTGAGGGGGTTCTGAATTAACCGGCGCGCCGGCAGGGCGTTCGAGTGAAGTCGGTGAGAGTGTAACCCCTCACCCTCCCACCGCGACGCGGCGGGCCCCTCCCTCTCCCACTGGGAGAGGGTTCGAGATTTGCCAATCCCCCAGGAACGCCACCACCCTGGCCAGCGCCATCGGCTTGGCGATGTGGAAGCCCTGGGCCAGGTCGCAGCCCATCATTTGCAGCATCGCCAGGGCCTCGCGGCTCTCGACGCCTTCGGCCGTGACCTTCAGGCCCAGGCTGTGGGCCAGATCGATGGTGGACTTGACCAGCAGGGCGTCCTTGGCGTCGTTCTCCAGGGACAGCACGAAGGCCTTGTCGATCTTCAGTTCGTCGGCGTTGATCTGCTTCAGATAGGCCAACGACGACAGGCCCGAGCCGTAGTCGTCGATCGACACGGGGATGCCGGCGGCGGTCAGCTTGGCCAGAACGCCCAGGGCGACGTCCGGATTGCCGATCACGGCGGTCTCGGTGATCTCGAAACAGAAGCGGGCGCCGGCGGCGGCGATCTTCTCGATGGCGCGGTCGGCGAATTCTGCGTCGTCGACCAGCCGACCGGAGATGTTGATCGAAATCGTCAGGTCGTGGCCGGCGTCGCGCAGGACGCGCTGATCGGCGATGGCCCGGTCGATCACGCAATCGGTCAGGGCGCGGATATAACCGGTCTCCTCGGCCATGCCGACGAACAGGTCCGGCCGCAGAAGGCCGCGGGTCGGGTGGTCCCACCGCACGAGGGCCTCCAAGCCCGCGATCGCGCCGCTGCGCAGGTCCAGCTTGGGCTGGTGATGCAGGAACAGGGCGCCGCTCTCGACGCCCTCCAGCATTTCGCTCATCAAGGACAGGTTGCCGGCCGGGTCGCCATAGGCCTCGGCGTCGAAGAACGCCACCTTGCGGCCGCAGGCGCGGGCCTGGTCGAGCGCGATCATCGCCTGTTCGATCAGTCGCGGAGCGTCGATGGTCCCGGCCTCGGCCGCGGCCATGCCGTTGGAGATGTGGACATCGACCACTTCGCCGCCCAGGCGGACGGGCGCGGCGAGGTCGACGAGCGCCTTCTCGATCAGCGGCAGGACGTCGTCGGTCAGCGCTGTCAGGCGGGAGATCACGCAGAGGGTAGATGTCGTCACGCGGCCGACCACGGCCTCCGGGTCGAGCACCTGGATCCGCGCGCCGATCTCGGCGATCAACTGGGTGAACAGGGCGTAGCCGATCGCGCTGCGCAGGACGGTGTAGCGGTCCAGCCCCAGGCACCCCACCACGACCTGTTCGCCGGGCGCCAACCGGGCCATGCGCGCCTCGATCTCGCGCTCGACGGCCAGGTGGTTGGGCAGGCCGGTCTCGGCGTCGTGCAGGGCCAGTTCGGTGATCCGGACCTCGCGCTCGCGGATCTCGGCGGCCATCAGGTTGAAGCTGTCGGACAGGCGGCCGATCTCGTCGCTGGAGCGGACATCGACGTGGGCGGCCTCGCCGCGCCGCAAGCGGCGAGCGGCCTCGTCCAGGGCGGCCAGCGGCCTGGCGATGTCGCGCGACAGGGCCCAACTGGCGGCGGCCACCAAGGCCGCGCCGATCAGACCGGCGATGATCACCGCGGCCATCAGCGGCCGGTAGGGCGCCATGGCCAGGGCCATCGGATAGCGAAGCACCAGGGCGGCCGGGGTCTGGCCGTCCAGCGCCTTCAGCCGCTTGACCAGCACCAGATTGTCGTCCGTGGCCGTGCGCAGGCGAGCGGGCGCGGTGTCACCCTTGCCCATGGCCATGGCCGTGGCGACGACGGCGCCCAGGGCCTTGGCGTCAGCGGTCTTGTCGGTGGTCTCCCAGGTTTCGCCGCGACGGTCGAACACCTGGGCGTCTAGGCGGATGGCGGACAGTTGCTCCAGGGCGGTCATCTCGCGGTCGTCGAGCCGGGCGCCGAACACGATCCAGCCGGTGAGGGCGGGCGACATCACCGGGGCGGAGATCAGTTGGTAGGGCGCGCCGTCGACGACGAACACGCCCTGGGCTCCGCCCTCGTGATCGAGGGCGCTCCACAGCTTGTCGATATCGACCTTGGTTGGATCGACGCCGACCACGTCGCCGTCCACGCCGACCATGAAGGCCAGCTCCAGACCCATCCGTTGGCGCAGGTTGGTCACCGCCGACTCGACGGTCGGCGCATCGCGGGTCGCCACGGCGGCGCGGAAGCCGAAGTCGCGCGACAGAAGGTCCGCGCCGTCATGCAGGCGCTGGGTGCGCAGGGTCCAGACGCTGTCGAACACCGTGCCGGTCGCGGCCAGTTCCCTGCGGACCTGCTGCTGGGCGTTGTTGGCGATGGTCAGATAGACGCTCACCGCGACCAGGCTCAGGGCCAGGGCGAACAGTCCCGCATACAGGACGGTCAGCTTGGTCTGGAGGCGCTTGAACATCGGGTTCAGTGTCCGCCTGGCCGCAATTCGATCGTCGCGGTCTCGCGGGCCGCGCCGTGAACGGCGGTGACGGCCAGGGTCTTCTCGTTCTTCGGCGCGCGCAGATAGGGGTGCCAGACCTTGGCGACGATCGGGCCGTCGGGCAGGCCGCGGACCACCGCGGCGCCATTGGCGTCGGTTTTGGCCGCATAGGCGGTGTCGACCACCTTGATGAAGCCGACCATCTGGTCGTGGATGTTGCAGCCGATCGCCGCCACGCCCACGGCGGGCAGCTTCACGACGCGGTTTTCCTCACGGCCGTAGAGCTTCAGCTCGAACTTGTTGCCGGCCGAGAACGAGTAGACGTGGTGGCGCACCTTGTCGAAGTTGGGGAACGACACTTCGGCCCCCGCCGGCACGATCAGCACGAACGGGCTGAACTGGATGTTTTGCTGGGCGACGCGATAGGGCCAGTCGAATTTGATGGGGCCCTTGGTCGGCTGGCCGTTGGGATAGACCGTGACGACCGCGTCCGGAACGGGCTTGCCGTCTGCGCCGCGCACCGAGACCGTCAGGTCGGCGGCCTGGGCGGATCCCGCCAGCATTGCAGCCACGAAGAGTATCGGTGCGATCTTCATGCTGCTTGCTTAACCGTGGCGCGGTGAAATCCCAGTTAACAGGCGTCGGGCGGCGTTCGCCGGCCAAAGACCTGCGACAAAATGTCGTGCTCAAGGTTCCGTAAAGTCTTGCCCTGCATGGTCCTGGGCGAAACCGCTTGGGGGCGTGATGCGATCGAGACTTCTGGTGACGGCGGCGGCCCTGGCGGCTTGCGCCCTGAGTGTTGACGCGGGTCATGCGGCCGAGGCGGAACCCGGCGGCAAGCTGCTGTTGACCGGCGGCGTCAGCGCGCTCGAAGGCGGGGCCGGCGGCGGCCTGTCGACCTGGGCTCTGATCGGCGGCAACGAGACCTCGCGCGGCGTGGGCGGCTCGGTCCACGCCACCTATGTCAACGTGCCCGACTACGAGCTGCGCTCGGTCGGGGCGACGATCGGACTGTTCGACCGGGTCGAGCTGTCGCTGGCTCGCCAGGAATTCGACACCGGCGCGACCGGCGCCAAGCTGGGCCTGGGCAAGGGCTTCACCTTCAAGCAGGACATCGCCGGCGTGAAGGTCCGCCTGATCGGCGATGCGGTCTACGACCAGGACACCTGGTTGCCGCAGGTCGCGATCGGCGCCCAGATCAAGCAGAACAACCAGAACGCCATCATCCACGCCGTCGGCGGCCAGAGCGACACCGGCGTCGACTACTACGCGGCGGCGACCAAGCTGCTGCTGGACAAGAGCCTGGTCCTGAACGGCACGGTGCGCCTGACCAAGGCCAACCAGACGGGCCTGCTGGGCTTCGGCGGCGACAAGAACGACAGTTACAAGGCCCAGTTCGAGGGCTCGGCCGGCTGGCTCGTCTCCAAGCGCCTGCTGGTCGGGGCCGAGTACCGGACCAAGCCGGACAACCTCGGCTTCGCCAAGGAAGACGACTGGGCCGACGTCTTCGTGGCCTATGCGTTCAGCAAGACCATGTCGGTGACGGCGGCCTATGCGGACCTGGGCGACATCGCCACCTTCAAGAACCAGCGGGGCCTCTACGTCTCGCTGCAGGCCGGCTTCTAGGGATCATGACCATGCGCCTTCTCCTGGCCGCCACGGCCCTTTGCCTGAGCCTCTCCAGCGCCGCCTTCGCCCAGACCGTCCCGCCCGGCGAGCAGCCGGTCGATCCCTATGTCCAGTCGAACGCCAACGCCGGCGCGACGCCGATGAAGGACGGCGACGTCCTCAAGGCCTTTCACGGCAAGGAAGGGCTGGCCCGCATCACCAGCGACCTGGTCGACCGCAACGTCGCCGATCCGCGCATCAAGGACATCTTCGCCACCGCCGACCTGGTCCGGCTGAAGCGGACCCTCTCCGAGCAGTTCTGCTACATCCTGGCGGGCCCCGCATCCGAAGGCGGCTGCGACTATACCGGCAAGGACATGAGCGCCACCCACAAGGACCAGGGGATCACGCCGCGCGACTTCAACGCCCTGGTCGAGAACCTGCAGCGGGCGATGGACAAGGAAGGCGTGCCGTTCGGCGCCCAGAACAAGCTGCTGGCCAAGCTGGCCCCGATGAGCCGCCAGGCGATCGAGCGGCGCTAACGCTCTGCGTCCTTCGAGGCTCGCCTGCGGCTCGCACCTCAGGATGAGGAGCGTGGATTGGCTCTGAATTCCTCATCCCGAGGCGCCCGCGCAGCGGGCCTCGAAGGACGCTAGGCGGCGACAGCACAACGAAAAAGGGCCGGCGGAGCGATCCGCCGGCCCTTTCTGTCAGATCGAGGTTTCTATCCCGCCGGGCCCTTCTCGAAGTACCGGAAGAACGCGCTGTCGGGCGACAGCACCAGGGTGGTGTCGCCCTTGCCCATCGCGGTCTCGTAGGCCGCCATCGAGCGGTAGAACGAGGCGAAGCTGGGGTCGCGGCCGAAGCTGGAGGCGAACAGCTGGGCGCGTTGGGCGTCGGCCTCGCCGCGGATCTTCTCGGCCTCCTCGGTGCCGGTGGCGATGATCTCCAGGCGCTGTTGCTCGCCCTTGGCCCGCAGTTCGGCGGCCTCGCGCTGGCGGGCCGTGCGCATGCGTTCGAACACCGCCTGCTGGTTGGCCTCGGGCAGGTCGGCGCGCTTGATGCGCACGTCGATGATCTGCACGCCCAGGTTCGACGTGGCGGCGCGGCGGATCATGGCGTCGCGGGTGCGCTTGGTCAGGGCGGCGCGACCGCCCGAGACGATCTCCTCGGACGAGGCCCGGCCCAACTCCTGGCGCAGGGACGAGTTGACCAGCCGGGTCAGGCGGTCGCCCGCCGTGCGCTCGTCGCGCAGGGTGCGGTAGAACTGGCGCGGGTCGGTGACGCGGTAGCGCACGAAGGCGTCGACCACCAGGCGCTGGGCGTTGGAGGCCATGATCTCCTCCTGGTCGACGCTCAGTGCGATGCTGCGATTGTCGAACCGCACCACGGTGTCGATGAAGGGCGTCTTCAGGTGCAGGCCGGGCTTCTCGACCTCGCGGACAGGATCGCCGAAGCGGACGATCAACGCCTGCTGGCGCTGGTCGATCTGGTAGACGGTCTGCGACAGCAGGATCAGGGCGCCCAGGGCCACGGCGGCCCCGGCGAACAGGCGACGGTCGGTCATCAGTTGGCTCCCGCGGGCGTGGACGAGGTCACCCGGGCCGTCGAGGCGCGGGGGCGGAAGACGTCGGGCGGCAGGATGATCGGGGCGCTGGCGCCCTTGCTGTCGACCACCACCTTGTTGGAATTGGCCAGCACTCCATGGTCTCGATGTAGAGGCGTTCGCGAGTGACGGCGGGGGCCAGCTTGTACTGTTCGTAGAGCTGGTTGAAGCGCGAGGCCTCGCCCGAGGCTTCACGCACGACCTGGGCGCTGTAGCCGCGCGCGGCCTGCACCACCTTGGCGGCCTCGCCCAGGGCGACGTTGGCGTTGGACTCGGCGTTCTGGCCGGCCGCGGTGACGTCCTGGAAGGCGGCGATGACCGGCGGCGGCGGGTTGGCGGTGCGGATCTGCACGCCGTCGATGAACACGCCGGCCTGGTAGCGGTCGAGGATGGCCTGGGCCAGGGTCCCGGCCTGGTCCTGGACCTGGCCGCGCCCAGTCGTGAGGATCGGCTGCAGCGCGGTCTTGCCGATCACTTCGCGCATGGCGCTCTCGGCCACCGCCTTGATGGCGGCGTCGGGGTCGCGCAGGTTGAACAGGTACTTGGCCGGGTCGGCGATGCGGTACTGCACCGAGAAGCTGAGATCGACGATGTTCTCGTCGCCGGTCAGCATCAGGCTTTCGTCGGGCACCGGCGCGCCGGGCTGACCGCCGATGTCGATCCGCTGCAGCGAGGTGACCGACACCTTCTCGGCCGTCTCGATCGGGAACGGCAGGTGATAGCGCAGGCCCGGCGAGGTGGTGCGCGAATAGGCGCCGAAGGTGGTGACCACGGCCTGCTCGTCGGGCTGGACCACATACGATCCCGAGGCCGCCCACAGGAACGCGACGACCGCGGCCGAGGCGGCGATCGCGCGCGACCGGCCGGGGCCGCCGAAGGTCTGGCGCAGGCGGTCGGACAGGCGCTCGAGCAGGGCGTTGACGTCGACGGGCGGCGGCGGGTCGCCGGATCCTCGCGGACCGCCCTGACGGGCCCCATCGCCCTGGGATCGATCTGCGTCCTTCTTGCCGTCGTTGGGCGGCGGAGATCCCCAAGGTCCGGGGCCGGCGTTGTCGTTCCAGGGCATGGGCGGCTTGGTCTTCCCGTCACAGCGAATGGCGGGGTTGTAAAACTACCCCCGCACGCGGATATGAGAGCCCCCGCAGAACAAGGCAAGACAAACCCGTGACCGCAGCTTCGCCCGCCACCCTCGACGACGCCCGCGCGGCGCTGGATCTGATCGTCGATCCGGTCTCGGGCGAGGGGCTGGTCGCGGCCGGTCTGGTCCAGGGTCTGGTCG